>DMVM01000086.1:0-4471 GCA_003476705.1 Coprothermobacter sp. | reverse complement strand
GAGCTGTGAAGCAATGCGCTCAGCAACCACCGCCCCCGACAACCCTGCACCCACCACAATGTATTTGAACATCTACAACTTCACCTCCAAAAACTTAAAAGACACATATACTGCATTAAAACAGTCCCCGAAATAGGAATTACAAGCTTATTAAATCCATTGTAACCCAAAAGATACCCTCACCGCTTTAAGTAAGGCTTTGGGGAATTGGTCTACCATTTCCGCAACCGATAGGTATCTAGTTCTCTTGGAAATTTCACCAGGCTTAACTTCTCTATCCTTGCATTGCCTGTTCCACAGCAACCAAAGCGCGTGCCACAACGTCGTCCATATCATAATATTTGTACTCTGCCAACCTACCAACCAGTATTATTTGTTTATATTGATGTAAAAGCTCGGCATACTTCTCGTATCGTTCACGACTTTCCTTGTTAAACACTGGGTAAAATGGATCGTTCTCTCCGTGCACATGTTCTAATGGATACTCCTTAAGGATGATGGTATCCTTGCTTTCACTTGGTTGGATGTGCTTGAACTCAGTAATCCTAGTGAAGTCGTACTGATTCGGATAATTTACTTGAGCTACTTCTTGGAAGTATTCAAGGTTTATTCTCTCAAACTGCAACTTAAGACTTCTGTAAGGCAGATTTCCAAAGACGAAACCAGCCAATTCATCCACCTTGCCTGTATAGTAAACGCTACCCCTAAACTCTTGCCCCAGAATATAGATTTTCCCTTCTTGTAAGTGAGCAATATCCATGAAATTAGTGCCAAGCATAACTTTTATTCTTTTGTTAGAGAGCATGTTCGTAATCATCTGTGTATAACCTTCCCTTGGTACAGCCTGATACCGATCTTGAAAATACCTTGAATCATGATTCAGTACAACAGGTATCCGCCCAACCACGTCTGCATCCATTTGTTCTGGTTTGAAACCCCACTGCTTCAAGCTGTACTGTTCAAACACATTTTTGTAAATAAAGTTCGCCAATAGTTCTAAATCTTCATCATGCTTGTTTCTCAACTCTAGAATGTTAATCTTCCTATCAAAACCAAATATATCTAATAACTTACTTTCTATGCGATCAGCAAGTGCTCGAGGGAAAAGGGCCTCAAGAGAAACGAAGTTGAATGGTACCGGAACCTTTTGACCGTGGATGGCAACAAGTGCACGATGTTCGTACATTTCCCAATCAGTAAAATGTGATAGATAGTTCCAGACTTTTGAATTGTCGGTGTGAAACAAGTGAGGACCGTACATGTGTAAGCGTATCCCAGATTTGTCAAGTTTATCATAGCAATGTCCACCAACGTTAAATCTGCTCTCTATTACTAATACGTTTTTGGAATATTTATCGGCAAGTTGTTCTGCTATAGTCGCACCAGCTAATCCTGCACCTACTACTATACAATCAATCAAATGTCTCACTTCCTTATAGTGCCATTACACTCAATTGTCACGTTAACCCACAATAACCGAGTCAGGAATTCCCTGCACAGCCACAAATTTAGCTAATGAACCGGGGAGAACACCCGCAAGCAAAAACCAAATGAAACTCAGAACCCTCTTTGAGGAACTAGTAAAAAACGGATACACCAAAGAATCTACTGCACCGCAAATACCAATTCTAACTCGCGAGCGATACGGTATTGCGTTTTTCTTTGAAAGAATCGCATTGACCAACTTTAGCCTTTTTTCGTCTAATCCACTCGAAACTATGCCTTTTACAAACCTGCCAAACCTTTCATGAAGGTATCTGTGAACTTTGTCATTACGTTCCAGAATAACACTTATACGCTCAGGCTTTATTCCAGTTATGTTTCCGCCATGTAAGCGATATAAACCAAGAACATCTGGTAAAGAAATTACCTCCCCGTAAAAAACGGCTGCCGCGAATAATGGATAGTCGGCACAAGCACGCCATTCTTCTTCCGGCAAAGGCATTGCAACTTCCAAGAAATCACGTGAGTACATATTGCCACTCTGTGGGCTCGCACCAAAGTAAAACCACCTTTTTACAATCTGTCGCACGTTCCCGTTAAGCAGGTGAGCATTCAAAGGTGGAAAAAACAGTCCCATAGAGTTGCCTTCTCCGTCAATCGCCTCTAATCTCCACTGCACTTTGCTAACGCCAGGATGCCATGCTCTAACAGCGTCTTCGATAGCTTCAGGCTTCAATACATCATCAGAATCCAAAAACACTACCAGGTCACCACTTGATACTTCAAACCCCGCATTCATGGCTGACGCCAGCCCACCATTCTCTTTTAGCACCGCCTTTACACGGCCAGCGGAGGCGTATCTACTGATGATTTCCCTGGAACTGTCAGTAGAACCGTCATCAACGACTATGACTTCAATGTTAGGGTAGGTCTGATTCAAAGTGCTTTCTATGGCATCCTGGATGAATCTTCCATAGTTGTAGTTGTCAATTATGATGCTGACAAGAGGTAAACTTTTCTTCTCATTATTGGCCATAGGATCCACCCCTAAAGATGCAGACATTCTCTAAAGTACTGTATTGTTCTGATAAGTCCTTCTTCTAGTTTTACCGTTGGTTCCCAGCCAAGGGTTCGCCTCGCTAACGTTATGTCAGGCTTCCTTCGTTTTGGATCATCCTGCGGAAGAGGCCTAAACTGTATTTCGCTCTTACTACTAGTAAGTTCAAGCACGAGGCGAGCCAATTCCAAAACAGTGAATTCTCCCGGGTTCCCCAAGTTCACAGGACCTGTAAAGGAGTCATCGGTTTGCATCACTTTTAGGATACCTTCAATAAGATCGTCAATATAGCAAAAACTGCGTGTCTGACTACCGTCACCATAAACGGTGAGTGGTTCATTTTTTAGAGCTTGCACAATAAAGTTTGACACAACCCTACCATCCTCAGGATTCATCCGGGGTCCATACGTATTAAAAATCCTGACCACCTTTATCTTTGTCCCAAATTGTCGGCCATAGTCAAAGAATAACGTCTCTGCACATCGCTTCCCTTCGTCATAGCATGAGCGAATCCCTATCGGGTTCACATTACCCCAGTAAGTTTCTGGCTGCGGCGAGATGGTGGGATCACCATAAACTTCCGACGTTGATGCCTGCATTATCATTGCTCCCGTGTTAGTCGCCAATTCTAAAAGGTTTAGTGCTCCCAACACGGACGTCTTCAAAGTATGGACTGGATCTTTTTGGTAGCGTGGCGGACTAGCTGGACAGGCAAAGTTGAAAATTTGGTCAACATCAATATCTATTGGATCTATAACATCCTGCTGAATAAAGTGAAACAAAGGATTTTCTTTGAATGTCTCGATGTTACGTATACTTCCAGTCTCAAGGTTATCCATGCAAAAAACTTCATTACCTTCATTTAGAAGACGTTCACACAGGTGACTACCGATAAATCCTGCGCCACCAGTCACCAATACTCTTTTCATCTTCCCACCCCTTTATAAATAAAACCAAGCCCTTCAAGAAGTTCTTTGTCCAAACAGTTCCTTCCATCAAATATCAACTTCTGGCGAACAATTCTACCTACACGATCAAAGTCCAGCTTACTCCAATGAGGCCACTCAGTAGTGATGAGAACACAATCCACACCTTCCAATGCTTTGTACACGTCTTCTTCGTAAATTACTTTGTCAGACTGAGGAAGTGCTTTCCTTGCATTTTCAAGGGCTATTGGATCAGTAGCCTTTACAATGGCACCTTTCTTGACTAAAAGGTCGACAAGCTCCATGGCAGGCGAGTCCCGCACGTCATCAGTGTCTGGCTTGAAAGAAAGCCCTAGTACGGCCACAGTTTTTCCCTGCAAACCGCCTAGTGTAGATTCAACGTTCTTAACGAAATACTCTTTCATGTTATCGTTTACTTTGACAGCCGCCCTGACAATGGACAATTCGGAACCATGCTTCTCACCGGTTCTTATTAGAGCTGATGTGTCTTTGGGAAAACAGCTTCCTCCCCAACCTATTCCAGCATTCAAGAAACTACGACCAATCCGTGAATCTGTGCCCATACCCAGAGCAACATCTTCTACGTTTGCTCCTACTTTCTCACACAACATCGCAATTTCGTTAATATAGCTTATCTTCAAAGCAAGAAAAGCATTAGATGCGTACTTCACTAGTTCAGCGCTCTTAGGCGTAGTCACAATGAAGTATGGCAAATCCTTTTCAATGCCATCGGTAATAAAATCTGGTTTCACAAAGGAACGCTGTAGTATGGGGCCATACGCTTCCCTTAATACACCTACAGCATCGCGGTCTCTTGCACCGACCACAATTCTGTCTGGATACAGCGTGTCATATACGGCATGGCCTTCCCTCAAAAATTCAGGATTGGAAACAAATTGCACTCTATGGCCGGGTAACTTCGATCCGAACTTCTCCACCAGCATGTCATTAGTTCCTACCGGAACAGTCGATTTTATCGCCACAACTGCCTGAACATCCTCATCTAAGAAACTTATAAGTTCTT
>DMVM01000088.1 GCA_003476705.1 Coprothermobacter sp. | reverse complement strand
GGCGGTTTTATTTCTTAGTAGGCTATTTCATCATCAAAATCAGGTGTTGGCTCTTTTTTTGTGCCCACTGCCACAGCTAAGGATTCCTGGCCCACGCTTTTGAGGACCACATACGGGTTCACAAAGCCCAGTTTAAGTAGGAGGGGCAGGCTATCACGGGAAGATTGTTCCATCAAGGTTTTTCTGTAGCGTTCCACAAGTTGCTGTTCAAAAGGCAGTAACACCTCCACTCTGCCATTCTCTGGTAGCAGGTAGTATGCTTCTACCAAGTAACTTTCCAAGTACTTTGGCGTGGGTATAACAAACACTCTGTCCAGGGTGGTGCTTCTCACACTGCGCAGACGTGACATCCTTGTTATTATGGTTCTGTGCATGATGTCTTTGTCTTTAAGCTGTTCATGCCACAATTGTGGTTTACTGGTAACCAAAAGCAGCCAGCCATAAGTTCCTACTTCATTCAGAAAACTAACTACCAGATTGTACGCATCGCGCTCCTCCAGTGCGTCCACAGATATTAAAGCAACGTTTTGGTTTGGTTTTAGATTTAGCGCTTTCGGGATTAGTCTGTATTCCATAGTTCAAGTAGCATTTGGGCGTTCTTAAATGCCTTTCCCTGATAATGATTGTTGAAGTAAAGTAGGTACCTATCACTTTTGGTTTCTTTTATCTCTTTTACAAGCTCCGTTAGTTCTTGCTTACTGTAAAGATAATCGTATCGCTCATATGCTTCCTCATGCTGCCACCATTTTTCAGTATTCCTCCCGTGAAAACGCATGTACAGGGTCCGCGTGGGGATGATTTTCTTTAAGTAGGGCGAATCTAACGATACGGGAACAAAGCCAAGGTCTTGTGATATTTTAACTAAATCTTCATCAAACCAAGCTGGATGCCTCATCTCCACAGTTTTTTCAAAAGGTATGGCTTCCAACACGTTTTGCAAGTAGCTCATGTTTTCCGGTGTCTTGTGAAAGGAATAGGGAAACTGCAAGAGCAGCATAAGGCTGTGTCCGTTTTCTGGTATGGCGCTCACCGCATCCAGCATTTGTGGAAGCGGCTCTGTATGCCCTTTGTGGGTAATCTCTTGATACACCTTCATGGTAAAGAGGAAGCCTTTCGGTGCTCTCCTGCATAAACTGTCTACGGTTTTCTTGCTTGGAATGGCATAGAAACTGCTGTTTATTTCCACCGTATTGAAAACGGTAGCGTAGTAGTCAAACCATTGTGTTTTTTTCAGCGTTTCAGGGTAAACGGTTCCCACCCAGTCTTGGTAGGAAAAGCCGCTTGTACCAACTCTCAGCTCCATATCTCATGCCACCTCATTACTATAGTGAAAGTTCCGGCTACGAGCGCCACGGAAAAGGAAGACCACAGTATGTACATGCTCAGGGAGCTGGTCACAATTAAGGTTCTTCTCGCTCCAAACAGCCCCATCCACATGAGAACCATTGCTGCCGACATGTAGAATATGGATTCCGTGTCCATATCTGGAAATAGAAGGGCTATAGGCACTGTAGCTAAGGCGGGTCCTATCAAGAACAGTGGGGTGAACCTGAACAAGAATCCGCCAAGCAAAGCGGAAAGAAGCATGAGCCCAATACTCACAGGTATCATCCTTACATTAAATCGCCAGGCTAAGAACAGTGCACCCAGCACAAACCAGTACCAGCGTTGAGACAAATCCAGAAGCCATTTCTTTCTTGCTGTGCTGTCAATTTGATTCATGGCTTGGGTGATCATTTCTTGTTCTTCCTTAAATGCTTTTTCGTATTCTCCTTGGTAGTAACTAATACCCGGTTTGTAACTATCAATGTCACTAAGGTCACTAGTGCCGAACAGGTAGGTGGAAAACCCATCAGCCAGCACGAGTTTTTGCCTAAGCAGAAAGAAGTTTCGGTAAGCTTTTAGTTCCATATCAAAGGGGAATAGTTCCCAAGGTACACTACCAATGCACCCAGGCGGATAGGGTGTGCCAGCTAAATTAGCTACCAGTGGCATCACATCATAAACCTGCATGCGCACGCTGGTTTTAGCAGGGAGTTTTTCTTTTACGAGTACCAACCCGTACAGGTTGACTGCCCCGTGATTTATTTCCAGAGCTAAGTCACCGGGCTTTAGCTCTGTTACTTCTTCTGTGAAGGTTATTTCCAGCTTGTCACCTTTTGCAAGGCGGTTTAAGAAACCAAGGTTTTCAGGCACGTTGCTCAAGGTGGCGTATCCATCCAGATGACTAAGTGTGTACAGATAAGGCGAACTGTTGTTACTTCTGAAGTTGTTAATGCCGGCATGTGCACCTGTGAGAATGTTCACTACGGTTTGCTCTTTTGTCCAGGTGACGGGCACTCTTATGTGCGATTCTAAGTCACTTTCTTGTTTTGCTGTTTCTGCCACTTGCCTGGTAAAGATTATTCTGGTATTTTCCTGTGCTGTTGACGGCGCAAATACCGGTACATCTGAGAGCTTCACTGCCCAGCTGTTTCTGGGAATGTAGTCCATCAGCGGCAGTAACAGAACAAATATGCACACAGTGACAAACATTATCAGGTACATGAGCTTGTTCATCCCGGTCATTGTCTGTATCCCGCCGCCACTGCCCCTTAATAGCTACCCGTGGGGCCCGAACTGCTTGGGAAGATGATTTCAAAAACTGTTTTCCCATTCGTTTGCTTAACCAAGATGCTACCACCTTGTATCTCTGCTGCGCTTCTCACAATAGCCAGTCCCAAACCTGTGCCTGTGCTCTTTGTGGTGTAGAAGGGTTCAAAAATCTTTCCCAAATCTTCTTGAGGTATGGGAGTGCCATCATTAGCCACCCGCAGGACCAAGTTTTGTCCTTCTCTCCTTGCTTCCACCCACACTTGTGTGGCTGCAGCGTCAAATGCGTTGCCCACCAAATTGCTCACTATTTGCAGCAAGTACTCCTCATCCAAGTTCCATACAAGGTTTTTGGGTATGTCCAGTGTAATCTGTGGGTTCTCTCCAAAATGCTGTGAAGCGAACTCATAAAGGTTTATGGGTTTCTTCTCAGCTGTTCTGGGTCTGGCGTAAACCAGCATGTCTCTTACAAGTTTTTCTACACGTTCTTGTTCTCTTAAGATTTTTTCTGCATATGCTTTATCTTCTGGGCTACCCTGTTTTAGGATCATCTGCGAAAAGCCCCTAATGGCTGTTAACGGGTTTCTTATCTCATGAGCAATGCCTGCGGAGAACCTACCCAAGGCAGCCAAGCGTTCTTGCAGCGCCATTGCTTCTCTCATGTTTATGATATCCGTCAAATCTTCAGCCACCACTATGAGCTCGTCGTCAGATACTCTAAGAAACGTCAAAGAAATGTTCTTGTCGTTTGTTTTTATGTTCTCATGATAGTAATCTGGTGTGTCAGTAGAGATGCGATTTTCTAAGTCAGGAAGCAGTTTTTCCATAATGGGGTTTTTCAGTATGATGTCATGATTCTTTACCAGCGCCAGTCCCACGGGACTGTTCTCCATGACTGCGTTTAATGCTTGAGTTCGTTCTTTTAACTCTGCAGCTAGCTCGTTTGCCGTGCTCGCAATGAGCCCTATTTCACCCCTGAAGGTGCCCACTGGAAGCTGACTTTCCTTCAAAGAGGGCAGCTGTTTCACCAGGTTCACAATGTCCCTGTTCACACTTTCAATGACGAGGAAAGCTAGTAGGACAGCCAGTAGAAGAATTCCTCCCACAGCACCCAGTACCGTGTTTCTCGTCTTTGTAAAGCTGGCTCTGAGGTCATCAGCAGTTTCCCAAATCCTGGCAGCACCAATTTGCTCACCAGCCCAGTGAATGGGGGCAGAAATCTCCACGCGGGTCTTTCCTTCTGCCTCTGGGTTTTTCACTTCAGCAATGGGTCCACCTAGCAAAGAAACTGAGTAAGAAAGCCCCAGAGTGGGCATTGCATTTTGCAGTGCCTGATTGTAAGGTAGCAGGGCAGCGGTAAGCCTAACTCGTGCTTCTTCCTGAAGTTGCACATCACCTCTTAAGGCATTGGTTATGAGTGAATCTTTGTCCTGCTGAGGTGCAACGGCTTCAAAGTTCTTTACCATCAAGTTCAGCACGCCCTGTAGTTTGGTTTCTCTTTCCTGAAGGTAAATGTTCCACATGTTCGTAGAAAAGAGCCATGTTATAAGGAACACTGCTAGCAGCAATGGGACAATGGCCACAATCCAAAAACGTACTCTAAGACTCATGTGTTTCTACCTGCTTCACCCCAGTTTTTGTTTGGCTTCTTCTTGTCGTTCACAATAGCGATGTTGATGGGGTTGTAGTAACAGCATTGTACTGAAAGCCTCACTTGAATTAACGATGTTTTCTTCATGGTTTATGTTATTATACGTCAAGGAGGTGATGCTCAATGTGGATAGCAATTGTAGTTCTGGTCTTAGTACTCATCGTCATTTGGATTTACAACCGTTTGATCCAGCTGAAAAACCGCGTACAGAATGCTTGGCATCAAATTGAGGTTCAACTTCAGAGAAGGCATGACTTAATACCTAACTTGGTAGAAACAGTAAAAGGTTATGCGTCACACGAAAAGGAAACCTTCGAAAGGGTGGTCGCTGCCAGAAACAAGGCCATGTCAGCGAACACACCGGGGGAAATGGGTAGAGCTGAGGGCGAATTAACGCAAGCTTTGGGACGCCTTTTTGCTCTCGCAGAAAGTTACCCGGAACTAAAAGCCAACGAGAATTTTATCCGACTTCAAGAAGAACTTACCAGCACTGAAAATAAGGTTGCCTATGCCAGGCAAGCTTATAACGATACTGTCATGATGTTTAACCAAACCATACAAATGTTTCCCTACAATCTGCTGGCGGGCTCCATGAATTTGAAGCCTGCTGAATACTACGAAGCTGAAGAAGAAGCTCAAAACGTACCCAAGGTGGAGTTTTAACTATTAACTGTTAACGAGCTGCCACTCTTCGTTCCCATAGCATATTGCTTGTCATGTGCACAGGAAGAAGGGCACCTTCTCCTAAGGAAGGTGCCCTTCTTCCTTTTGCTGTTATGTTATTGAGCACGTCGCCTCAATGTGGCAGCCACGCTGCATACCTTTTGCGTCCATTGTGGATCACTTGCCCACAAGCTTCCCATGGCTTTAAGGGTGCCACCTCTGTAGTAAGCGCCTCCCACTGTTGCGTATCTGGTTCTGATATACTCTGCTACAAAGAAAATGCCTTCCTCATAGCTGACAAACACCTTCGCTCCTGCTGGATTCCTGTCATATGCCTGAAAGCCAAACAAATTCTTTGTTCGTTTACTTAGTGCTGACTTGCCCCAACCACTTTCCAGTACTGCCACGCTGGTGAGTAGCAGCGCATTTACGTTGCTTAGTTTCTCAGCACAAACGAAGGTGGGAGCCAACACTTCCATGGGTGTGCCTTTTAGCCCTTTTTGTAATTCCAGCCAACTAAGCTTACTTTCGCTGAGTATTTTTGTATCAGGTGTCAATTCCCACATTGGTTCTCACCGCCTCCTTGAGTAGTGCGATTTCTTGAGAAAGATCTTTTATGGCAAGTAACAGCTGCGCCAATGTTTTGTTTATTTCCACGATAAAGTAGGCAGCCACTGCTATGGGAAAGCCCAAGCTGCCAACTATCTGAATAATGTCCATGTTGTATGCTGTTCCTCCTTTCCATCTTTGGTTGAGTTGAATTACTAAAAGAAAAGAGCAGGAGGGAGCTAAGGCTCCCTCCTCCAAAAACGTTCTGTTTCGTCCATTAAGGCAGCATGTCTGTTGCAGTACGCTCCACGTAGTTTGCATCAACGAGCTGAACGGGTTTTCCCAATTTCTCGCTTTTGATTACTCCTGTGGCCACTATGGTGCTAGCAGCTTCTTGTATTTGCTGCGTTGTTAGATCCATCACTGGATCAGGGATTCTCAGAACCATGGTTTTGTCCATGTCCGTTTTAAAGCTCAGATTTAATGTAACCATGTGCATCATTCCTCCTTTCGCTTTTCATTGGTTAATTAGGGTAGTAAGTTGTTTACTACCATGAGCTGCACACCAGTAGTTTGTCTGGTGGTCAGTGTACCCAGGGCATCAGTTAGCTCCATAATGCTGGTAGCCGTTGCCGTTGGGTCAATGTTGTTCAGTGACCAAAGGCGTTTCTTGCCTTCATTGTTCAGCCACACAATCCTTACTGTTCTCTTGACTTCTTCCATTTCTAAGCTCACCTCCTGTTTTTGTGAACATGGTAGTAGTATAGGCATACATTTGTATGCTATCCTATAGCCTGTAGACCAAGTTTTATTATGGTAGTTTTCTGCCAAAAAGGCGAAAGGAGTAAGGAAAGAACTATGAAGCTGAACAGAAAAAGGCTAGTTCAAATGTGTGTAGAACGGGGTTGGAGTTTGTACCGTCTGGCCATTGAAGCTGGGGTAGACCCCAGCCATCTGTACCGCATCCTGAGTGGAAAAAGGGGAGCCGGAGTGAACACCGTCTTTAAGATTGCTCAGACCTTTGGTTGTTCACCTTTGGATCTCATGGACTCTGAAGAACCTGCCGACCCAGACAAACATAAGTGACAGCATGGTCGGCAGGCCCTACTTTAAGGTTAGTGCAGTCTTACTTTGTACGTGGTGTCCCCTATGTCCACTTCGAACACTTGTTTCTTCAGTGGCAAATCCTTGGACGTGAACTCAGGTTCTATATCGCCTCTGAAAAATCTCAAAGCCACCTCAGGGAATATGGTGTATGTGAGCACATCTTCTTCCTTTTTGAGTAAACCCATCTTCTTGAGTTCTTCACGACGTCGTTCTAACTCAGGCTCCAACAGGTCTGCAGGCCTTACTGTTATGATTTGGTCTTCCCAATTCGGTCCGAACACCTTTTGTAGCACGTCTTCATCAATGGGGGCAGGTGGTCTTCCGTACATGCCCCTTAGATAATCCTTAGTTTCCTTGGGTACAATCTTGTAACGTTCTCCACCTATTATGTTTGCCACCGATTGACTACCCACAATCTGGCTCATGGGTGTGACTAAGGGTGGATAACCAAATTCTTTCCAGACTACGGGCACTTCTTGCAGTATTTGAGGTAGTTTATCCAGGGCATTCATGTTTCTAAGCTGGGATATCATGTTGCTCATCATTCCGCCTGGTATTTTGTATTCCAGGACTCCTGGGTCAGGCCTAAGCAGCGTCTCTTCATGCAGGTGGCTGTATTTGTTCCACACCACCATGAGCTTTTCCCTTATACGCATAAGCAGTTTTAAGTCATATCCTGTGTCCCACTGTGTGCTCTGTAAAGCGGCAACAATGGATTCAGTGGGCGGCTGGGAAACGCCGTTAGCAAAGGGTGACATGCAAGTATCCAGAATGTCGATGCCTGAGTGAATCGCTTCCATGTAAGCCATCTCTGTCATGCCACTGCTGCAGTGGGAGTGTAGCTCCAGNNGCGAAATAATGCCTGCCATATCCTTAATCACCAAAGAATCACAACCCATTTCCGTTAGCTTCTTAAAGTTTTCCACGTAGTACTCCACCGTGTGAACAGGACTTTCCGTGTATGACAGAGCACCCTGAGCATGTCCACCATATTTTTTCACAGCTTTAATGGGTACTTCCAAGTTTCTCAGGTCATTAAGGGCGTCAAAAATGCGAAAATTGTCAATGCCGTTTTTGCGTGAGAGACGGATGAACTCCTCAACTACATCGTCAGGAAAGTTGCGGTAAGCAACCAAGTTCATGCCTCTCAGTAGCATTTGCAGGGGTGTCTTCTTAAACTTTTCTCGAAGAACCTGCAGTCTTTCCCAGGGATCTTCATTAAGGTACCTCATAGCAGCGTCGAAGGTTGCTCCACCCCACACTTCCACAGAGAAGAATCCCACCTCATCCATGAGAGGAGCAACGTCCAGCATGTCTTCTGTGCGCAGTCTAGTAGCGAGCAAAGACTGGTGGCCGTCTCTCAAGGTTTGGTCGTGCAGTTGTATTCCCATGTTTTATCGACCTCCATTTGGTGATGCTAAACCATTAAAAGCTTGTTAAGCATGACAAGCCAACTTGTCACCATCGCTTACATTCTATAGCAACTGCATACGCGCTTTGGTTAAGGTGGTATAGAATACTAACGGTATGAAAACTAAGAATATTGTTTTGCTTATCGTAGTATTTTTCATGGTATTAGGCGCTCCCTTTAGCTGGGCGGCTTCCAGCATTGATCGTCTGGCTTTGGAAAGTTATCCGTCCTTTAAGGCGGAGCGTGTTTACGGTGGAACCGTAGTAGAAGTAACACGAGAATATTCAACGTTACTAAACAGCGTTCCTTATCCGGGTTTCGAAGCTCTAAACCTTCGTTATCTGTACATCACCGGCCAAAACGAACCTGTGTGGAAGGCTTGCGAACAAGGCGAAAAGTCTTCCTTCTTCACCAGTGTAAGGTTTTACTGTTATGACTTGGCTTGGGCATATGACCGTGAAACAGCCATAGAAATGGGCTCGGCAGAACGTTTCTACTATTACGACTTATTCGTTTACGAGCAAGATCCGCGGGACTACCTTACACGCGTCATGCTCACAGCTTGGCGTAACGGTCAAATAATGCGTGAAGCCGCCGCGTTGGCACGCAGCCTTAACTTGCAGGATGTGGCAAACCTTTACGACCACACTACGCAGAGCCCTGCCAACTAAGTGGGAACTGCTGTTCATTCTCTTTGTGGCTTGTTACAACACGGTTTTTTCTCTTGCACCCTGGCGTACTTTACTGTTTTGGCTGCTGGTACCTTTGATCTATTGTTTTATAGTGTTTGTCATCGCTCTGTTACCAGAACATGTTGACAGTAGGATATTGGCTTTTATAACAGGTTCGCTTTTGGTGATCAGCTTTCTTTGGACTGCCTATAAAAACGGCGGTGTTGTTAATTTTAGCGGCTGGCGCACCTTTCGACTCACTTTACCCTTTTTTGTCAGCACTACAAGTGCTGCCTTTTTCACATACTTTTTCCTTTATGCCTACAGCCAACATGTTTTTTGGGCCGAGCTGTTTAGTTTAGTTTCCTTGCTTCTTACCCAGTCGCGTGGCCCCATTCTTGGACTCGCCATGGCACTTTTGTACGGTGGGGTGAACTTGTACTGGTTCATTGCCCTAACGGCCTTTATTGTTTATGCAATTCCTT
>DMVM01000123.1:3117-3360 GCA_003476705.1 Coprothermobacter sp. | reverse complement strand
CTACAAGGGCGGCAGTCATCTGCTCGTCATAGAGTACATTGACCCACCTGGAAAATTCCAGGTTCGTGTTCAGTATGATTGATTTATGCTCGTGTATCTCAGAGAGATAGTCAAAGAGCAGTTGGGCGCCGGTACGGTCGTATGGTACGTAGCCCCATTCATCAAGGATAATGACCGATGCTTTATTCAGTTTTTTCAATAGTGACCCCAGTGTCCCGGCCTTCTTGGCTTCCGAAAGCTGGT
>DMVM01000123.1:0-3099 GCA_003476705.1 Coprothermobacter sp. | reverse complement strand
TGATGACATTTTTCTTTTCTCTGATAAAATCAAGGGATTTCAGACTATCTTGGGTTAGATCCGAAGGGAGCGTGATTTCATCAAAGCGGAAACCTTCAAATGTTTTGATGCTGTAAAAACCTGCAATGTTAATCAATTTGGCTGTACGACCCTGTTCACGGTTTTTCAGTTCTGCAGACAGTAATTTATACAGGTATTCCTGATGTGATTCACCCTTCGTTGTCTGAGCCATATCGGCCAGATTGCGGCTCAACTTTAGTTTCTTGCAGCAGTCTATAATTTCTCCTTCAAGCACGGGTTACACCCCCCTTCTTCAGGAAGGTGTCATAAGCAATTAGGTTGGTTGTCATCTGAACAACATCCGGTATTTCAGTACCAAGCGGCAGCGGTGGAAGTTCAGGGACATCAGCGTAAAGACGCCGGTAAAGGTTCTTAAGGCTGTCCGCATCGGAGGCGCCATAACATAGTGCCTGATTGACTGTACTGAGCGCACTGTCAAAGCCGGTTCTATCCGTAAGTTCTGCTAAAACTTTAAGAACCTTTCCAGTTTCCGTATTGGAGCAGCCCTCAAGGAACTGCTTCATGGAAGAGGGCATCAGGTCATAGATACCGGAATATTTCAAAGCGCGTGGACGTATGGAAAGCTGCCTAAGGTATGGAAGCCAGTCCATGCTCTGCTGCTTGGTATCGCCGTAAAGCCGACGGTGTCTTACGATTTCACGGTAGTTCTCATCCATGACGGTGATAAGTGATGATGTCAGTTTCAGGTTAACCGCTGTGTTTGCATATTTCGGTGAAACCGAATATTCGTGCATCCCTTTGTTCAGATAAAACTTGCCCCAGTTGTTGGTGGTAATATTGCTTTTACCGCTTAGGTCAAATTCAATCTTAGGAAGAGGGTGGCAGTGTTTTAAGTCTTCTGCGAATAATTCCTCAATGGTCTCATTGTGGCGGTAATGCTCCCTACTGGCATCTTCCTCGCACATGGCCAAAAGCTGCCTGTTAAAATCGGAAAGTGACAGAAAGTGCGGTATGGGAACAAGAAAGTTACGTCTTTGGTAACCGACTTTGTTTTCAACATTGCCTTTTTCATGGCCTTCACCAGGGTTCGTAAATATGGCCTGGAAAAGGTAGTGTTCCCGGAAACGGTTAAACCGTTCGGTGGTCTCACGTCCGCCACTCCGGATTACTTTGGTTACGATAGTTTTAGTATTATCAAACCATAATTCGTCAGGTACAACCCCAATGTGCCGGAAGATGGCGTCAAGCCCTTCCAGGAGGCATTCCATATTTTCACCATAGAACAGCTGCAGGTAGCCTTTGTTGCTGTATGGAAATGATACTTCAAGATATTTCCCGGTCAGCCGTCTACCGTTTTCATAAAAATCAGCTGTGCCAAAGTCAACTTGTGCCTCGCCTGGACGGTGTTCTAACGGAAGGAAGCCACCCTTGACACCGTTGAAAAGTTCTTTATGTTTTACGGCATAGTAGGAAGAAACCGTCCTGTATGAACAGTTAAATCCGGAATATTCCTTCTTAAGACGGTGGAATACCCTTTTGGCGGTATGCCGCTGTTTACGTGGCGCCTGCTTGTCCTCTTCAAGCCATTGGTCAATAGTGGGCTTGTAGGGATCCAGTTTGGGACAGAAACGCTTTTCCGAAGCCGGTTTGGGAGCCGGTTCATTAAAATCTGCCATATCGACATATTTTTGTACCGTCTTCCAGTCTAAATTTAGTGCACCTGCGATTTGAGAAATGTTTTCTCCTTTCACGAAAAAACGAAATCTGATATCATGTATTTTGTCCATTGTAAGCATACTCCTCTCCTCCTTGCATCTTTTGATCAGATACAAGGATATAGATTATGGTTTATGCCTGCAATGGATTTTTGCAATACTATGGAATTTCCAATTGCAATTCTATGGATTTTTAACTTGCAACTTTCGGTATTTTTATCTTACAACAAACATCCTAGATTTAAGCTATTTTTTTGCTCAATTTTTCCCCTTATATTAAAAACGTCAGCCCTTTCCCCGTACGCTTACTACTGCAAGCGTTTCAAGGATTCTCTTCACGCCACGCACTTTGGTAAATTTTAGTAGGTAAGGGAGGGTAAAAACCATCAAAGAAACATTCCACCAGGTAGCCTTTAGAAGGAAAAATTTAGGACATAACCGTACAAGAAAGATGATCGTGGACACCGAAACAGGGGAAATACTTTGCAAGTGGAACGAAGTACGCTCTACCGATTTGTTTGCAGAGGGGCAAAGCGCAGAAATCAGAGAGGTAATGATTAGCAGGGATATATTGGCAAACGGTATGCAAAGGGTTTATATCAGCACACCGGACGGTACGGAAGAGGGAACTTATTTAGATAAAGTTGTAACCGCAGAGGAGTTAAAGCAAAGTAGCGGAAAAGCGGTTAGCAAGGGCAGAGGAAGAACCAGGGGTGAATTGGCGAAGGTTGAAATTGCAATTAATGATGAATCGATGAAAAAGTTGGGAAAGTTAGGAAACGAAAATTTAGGTTTTTTGGTTAGGTTGGCTTCGCTTGCCAGGTTCGATACCGGGTTGTTGGCGAAACAACGAAACAAACCTCTTACATATAAAGAAATATTAAGCACCCTAGAGACTTCCGAGAGAAGCGGAAGCAGGTATATAAACGCACTACTAAAAGCCGGGGTATTAAAACAGCAGGATGGCGGTTATTACATAAATAAGCAGTATGTAGCAAAGGGGTGAAGAGTTTGATCGGAGAGAATAAAGCAGCATTTTTGGCGGCTTACGCAGAAGTAGGTAATATTACCAGGGCAGCGGAGATAGCCGGGGTAGATCGCACTACTCATTATAAGTGGATTGAAAGTGATGATGAAAACGGCAGTTATATGAAAGCGTTTAAGGCAGCAGATGAACAGGCAATCGAAAAGCTGGAAACCGAGGCCAGGCGCAGAGCCATTGAGGGACTAAGAAAGAAAAAGTTTGATAGCAAGGGCAACCCGATAATCGATCAGGAAACAGGCAAACAGTACGAAGAGCACGATTATAGTGATACCCTACTCATCTTCCTGCTTAAAGGTGCAAGGCCCGAAAAGTACAAAG
>DMVM01000046.1:5152-7364 GCA_003476705.1 Coprothermobacter sp. | reverse complement strand
AGTGAGGAGCGACCGAATTTTGATGAGTCTGCAAGAAGAATGGAAGTGTTGGCATTCTTTATGAATTTTCTCTTCAAGGAGGCTTTTTCCAAGGTGGGCGTGGATAGGAAAAGGCCATTATCCACGGCTGAAGTACCTATGAAGGCTTTGTCTACCGTTAAGGACTCTATCATTTCTTCAGCAAAAGAGCCAGTAACGGCTCCCACGTTAGTTTGGACAATGCCCCCGAGTATTATGAGTTTAATTGTTGGGCTTCTATAGAGTTCAAAAGCTATTCTGACGTCACTAGTTATAACGGTGAGGTGCATGTTTTGTATGCACCTTGCTAAAGCTAAGCATGTGGTTCCTGCATCCAGNNTTAGAAACCATTTTTTCTTCAAGAGACAATTCATAGTTTATGTTTGGTGAAACGGCTCCTCCTCTTGTACGCAGGGCTAGTCCTTGCTGGGATAGTGCGTCTAAATCTCTTCTTATGGTCATGGGAGAAACGTTTAGCTGTTGTGCGAGTTTGTTAACTTCGACCTTTCCTTCTTTCTTAAGTAAATCCAGCACTACACGCCTTCTTTCATAAGTTAACACGTTTCCACCTCTGTTTCTTAGTGTGCGTTTCTGTTACAAAATGATACCATAAGTTTTTGTCAATGTAAAGACACTTTTAACTCAAGGGAAAAAACTGCACACCAGTTTAGGGAACACGTGATAGAATCAGTAGCAAGGATAGGGGTGCAAATTAGATGTGTGACACCTTTTATGCAAGATCGCCTAAAGACACTGGTAGCACAGCGTTCTTTGCCAAAAATAGCGATCGAGATCCAAATGAGCCACAGTGCATGGTGTTTGTTCCCAAAGGTTCCATAAGTGAACCGGGTACCTACGTGAAACTTCCTCCTTACAAGGTAAAGTATGATGTTTGGCTGTCTAGACCATTCTGGATGTGGGGAGCGGAAATGGGAGTAAACAGCAAAGAAGTGTGCATTGGGAACGAAGCTACTTTCAATAAACTACCTGCTGAAAAGAGCGGTGTCTTGGGCATGGATTACTTACGTATGGCTTTGGAACAAGCTTCTACTGCGTTCGAAGCCATGAACATTATCATTGAAAACACTCAGCGCTTTGGTCAAGGCGGTGATGGCGGATACGAGCATCCACTTTATTACCACAATAGCTATCTTCTGGTAGATCCAAGAGAAGCTTACGTTCTGGAAACCGTTGGCAAGTATTATGCCTTTAAAAGGCTTGAAGGTAGCTACAACATAAGCAATAAACTTTCACTGACTGACGATTTTGATGGTATTTCACCAGAGCTAGAAGGTAAGGTGAAAAACTTTCAAACCTACTTTACTAACCGTCTAGTCACACATTTTGCAGGGGCGCCCTATCGCGAGCGGCGTGGAAGGGAATTGCTTAACACTTTGGTACCAAACGTGGTAAACGTCATGGCAGTGTTACAAGACCGTGGTACAGGAGCCGTCTGTTCCATGAGAAACATAAACATGATTGGTGGAGGTTTTGTTAGCTCTCAGACTACGGCGTCTCTTGTATACGACTATCAAAGGAAGATACTGTGGTATACCGAGGGACCAGACCCTGAGCTGCAGCTGTTCAAACCCTTGAGTTTTAATGTACCAGATTCTGTGCAAGACGAAGAATTGCAGCTGAAACAAGGCATAAATAGGTGGAAGTGGAATAATCTGCTTTTCCGAGTAGCTTTAAAGGATTACGCCGTTAATAAAGACAAGATTTACCCTTTGCATCTTGAGAGTCAAAGGAAACTCTTACAGACTAGTGTGGAGCAACTTCGAGCTGATAAACTTTTGGAACAGGGCTGCTCAATAAACCAAGAGTACTTGAAAGAAGCATTGGATAAGGTTGAAAAAGGTTCCACGAAAGGTTCATGGCAGTTCAGACGCTATTGGTCTGCGGAGAATAAAGTGCTCATTGCCAAGGAAACAGATCCGGCTTTTAAGAGTTTGCTCAAGCAGTATTTGTTTTAACATTGGTGTTAGGCACTTAAACGGTGTTTTGTTACAGAAACTATTATGAGTGCTTGATTCTTCCGTTCTTTTCCTCAAATGAAACACAGCCTGATAAAATCTCTCACTTATGGGTTTTCTTTGTACAATGTGTTTAAAGGATTTTCGCGGTGGTTGTAAAACACGCAAAGTTGCAGCCCGCGTTTGGAGGAGGTGATTTGGTGAAAAGCAAGCCTCTG
>DMVM01000046.1:2980-5145 GCA_003476705.1 Coprothermobacter sp. | reverse complement strand
GTGGATGCCTACATTGGAAACGGCATTGGTGGGCAGGACATTGCCATCTACATCGGTGGTCAAAAGCTCTCTTTCGACACTCCACCACTGAATAAAGAAGGACGCATTTTTGTTCCTATCCGTTACATTGCCGAGTATTTTGGTGGCGAAGTGGAATGGGATGGACAAAACCAGATCGTAAACATCAGGAATGGATCAAGCTTTGTTAGTTTGAAGATTGCGTTCAAATTTGCTGGCGTTAACGGTGCAGTAAAAGTACTAGATGTGCCACCTTTCATCTACAATGGCAGGACTTACGTGCCTTTACGATTTGTCAGTGAAGCACTGGGCAAAGAAGTCAGGTGGGATGACCAAAACAGAGTGGTGTACATCGAGACAGGCGTTGAGTCTTACACCACTACTGTGGCTGTGAGTACTGGAACAGCTACTGTTAATGTGGGTAAGGTGTCTCTTAACGATCCGACCATAAAGTTGGAGGTTGTGAATGCTCAAGACCAAATTGGTGTTCTGGAACCTTTTGAAAGCATGGTAAAGAGGAAGAATCCTCTAGCTGCCATTAATGGAACGTTCTTTCAAGTGGCTGATACCAGCTTGCCCATGGAACCAGCAGCGAACTTAGTGATAAACGGTAGAATAGAACACTTAGGTACTCCTGAAAAATACGCCAGCACATTTGCTTTCACTCAGGACAATCAGGTGGACATTGCAAACGTGAAGATGAAATTGCAGGGTGAATACACCTACATTCCCAATCCTGAGCTGGAGCGGCTATATACCCAAGGTTGGTATGTCGGTACCATAAACCGTGCTATGTGGGGAGAGAATTCTATTCGCGTGTTCACGCCACTAAGAGGTGCTACTACTAGGCTTAACGTGGAGGGGATCAATGTCATTGTTAGGAATGGAGAAGTAGTGGAGCAGGTTACGGGTACCAATGTGCCCATTCCACCTGATGGTTATGTAATTCACTTAGGAGGAACTGAAGTACGCTTCAAGGACCGCTTCGAAGTGGGCACGAGACTTTCATACCGTGACATTTATGATGTACGCAACAGCTCAAATCCTGATATGTGGCAGGAAGGTGTTATTTGGGGAGCTCTCAGTGCTGGCCCACGCCTTATAACAAATGGCGAGATAACGTTGGACCCAGCATCCGAACTTCTGGATATTCCCAAAATTACAGGTCAACCTCTGGCACGCAGTGCCTTGGGCATCACACAGAACAACGAGTTACTCATGGTCACTGTTAGTAAGTGCACAATTCAGGACCTGGCAACCGTTATGAAGGATTTAGGAGCTTATAACGCCATGAATTTAGATGGCGGTGCCAGTACCAGTCTTTATGCCAACGGTAAGTTCTTGGCAACACCTACTAGAAAGATAAGTAATGCTCTCATGGTATTGCCAAGATAGGTCTTTAGCTATGACCATGACACCAAAGTAACCTGCATTTATCAATACCAGTTTTGCAAAAATAGGGCTGCTGTGGGAGAGCGCGGTACACACACCCACAAAAATCTCCAGCGGCCCTTTTCGGTTTGCAGAGCGCTTAACATAGCCTTGACCAATGTATACTATTCATTTAAATACTTATGCCTCTTGTTGGTATTACTATACTAGGAACAAAATCTGCAGGAGGTGTTTAAGGTGAAAGAAAAGAAGAGCAGACCCGTAGAAAAGGAAGAGTCTAAAGTGTTCTACGACCCCGTATCTGACACTTACTATGAGCTGTACAATTATCCTCTTGTTTAGCTGCCTGTAGCTTTGCTGGTTCGGTATTCGCCGTACTGGACCAGCAAAGCACTCAAAAAGATGAGCAGTGCCCCTAAGTTTCCGAATGTAGTAAGGTTTTCTCCTACTGTGAAGTGAGCGAACAAATATGCAAATATGGGTTCGAATGCAAATATATACGCCGCTGTGGTGGCGCTAACGTTTTTCTGTCCTTGGAGTTGTAGCCAAATGGTTAGGGTTGTGGCAACCAAAGCCAAGTAAAGCAAGGGACTCAAGACACCCCTGGGGATAGAGAAGCTTCTAGTAAAAGGCAAAGACCAAAGAGCAGTAAATCCAATCATGTATGCGGACGTGTTCAGTTGGTTTTCTATGCGTAGTTTGGGTATGAGTACGAACTGCACGGTGTAAGCCAAAGCGCTTATGAGCATGAGAAA
>DMVM01000046.1:0-2908 GCA_003476705.1 Coprothermobacter sp. | reverse complement strand
AGCATCTCCAAAAGTGGTGTGAGCGGTATGCTCAAACTCACGATAAAGGCAGCTGTGGATGCATTTATCGTGGTTAATGCAACAAATTGTGTGATGAGAGCTATTGCATTGGTAATGCTGAGCCAGAATCCATCAAGTATGTCCTTCTTCCTTATCCTAATGAACGGTATTAAGGGAATAAAGGCAATAGCGTACCGCCAAAACAGATAAGAGAATGGGTCCAAGTAGTTTAGCACTTCTTTCGAAAACACGAACGTGGTTCCCCAAAAGAACGTGGTAGCAATCAGATATATGTAACCCAGCCTGCTTTGGCTCTTTCCAGACATGATGTAATCATTATAAGTAGTTGTATGCAACCTTGTGAGTAAAGCGGGTGTTAATGCTGGGCTCTTCTTATCACAGTTTAGTTATATAATGTGTTATATGTTTCATCATTTCCCCACTTTGGGAGGTCATTACCATGTCTAATAGTAGTATTGACGGTATTGGTAGAGTTGCCATTGTGGTGGGGAGTAAGTCCGACATCCCCATTGTTGAAAAGTGCACGGTTGTTCTGGAACAGCTGGGGGTATCATGGCAATTAAAAGTGCTTTCTGCTCACAGAACTCCATTTGAAACCCAGCAGTTTGCCATTAGTGCTGATGAAAATTATGACGTAATCATTGCAGCCGCAGGTAAAGCAGCGCATCTTCCAGGTGTCATTGCTTCTTATACGCTGCTTCCGGTAATTGGGCTGCCCATCAAATCTTCAGCACTGGGAGGTTTAGATTCCCTTTTATCTATGGTGCAGATGCCTAAGGGGGTTCCTGTGGCAACGGTAGGTATAAACGAAGCAGAAAATGCGGCACTTTTGGCTTGCCACATACTGTCTTTGAAGTATGAGACATTAAGGGAAACCCTAAAGGAGTACCGCCGCAACATGGCTGAAGATGTGCTCCGCGGTTAGGTTTATGGAGAAAGGAGGCTTTCATGGAAAAATTGAACCTTCTTTATGAGGGCAAAGCAAAAAGGGTTTACAGAACAGATGACCCACGCTACTGCATCATTGAATACAAAGATGAAGCCACAGCATTCGATGGTAAGAAGAAAGGCATAATCCAAGGCAAAGGCACTGTGAACAACAAGGTGTCTGCAGTGTTGTTCCAGCTTTTGGAGGAAAATGGTGTGCCCACGCATTTCGTTGAGTTACTCTCGCCAACGGAAATGCTGGTGAAAAGGGTTGAGATCATTCCATTGGAGGTCATCGTTAGGAATTACGCAGCAGGCAGCATAAGTAAAAGGTTGGGGCTGGAAGAAGGCATTAAATTTGATCAGCCCGTTGTGGAGTTCTGCTACAAGAACGATGAGTTGGGTGACCCCATGGTGAACAATTACCACATTCTAGCTATGAAGCTGGCTAATGAAGAAGAAATAAATGCTCTTACCCAACAGGTATTAAGGATTAATCAGATTCTGTCGCAGTTCTTGCTTGGTAAAAACATCATTCTCGTGGACTTTAAGCTTGAATTTGGTAGAACAGGCGAAGGAGACATCGTCTTGGCAGATGAGATTTCGCCTGATACCTGCCGTTTTTGGGACAGTGCCACCATGGAAAAGCTGGACAAAGATAGGTTCAGACGTGACATGGGCGGAGTAGAAGAAGCCTACATGGAAATAGCTCGTCGATTGGGGTGTATTTAAAATGGCACAGGCGAGGGTGTATGTAACTTTGAAGAGAGGTATTTTGGATCCACAAGGGGAAGCAGTTAAGAATGCATTGCATACGTTAGGATATGAAAATATTGATGAAGTCAGAGTAGGCAAATATGTTGTACTTACATTACAGGACAGCTCAGATTCTGAGGCACTTAAGAACACTGTCGAGGAGATCTGCAAAAAAGTACTAACAAACCCTGTTATTGAAGACTTCTCCTTTGAAATCGTTGAGGGCTAATAGCCATGAGAACCTTTGGTATTATTGTCTTTCCTGGTTCCAACTGTGATTCTGATTGTTTTTATGCAGTCAGAGACTACTTAAACCAAGATGCTCAGTATGTTTGGCACGAGGAAACAAACTTGGACAAATACGATGTACTCATGATTCCAGGTGGTTTTTCCTACGGTGATTACTTACGCCCTGGCGCTTTGGCGCGTTTTTCACCAGCTGTGGATGCTCTAGTTAAGGAAGCTGAGAAGGGAAAGCTGGTTGTGGGTATTTGCAATGGTTTTCAGGTGCTAACAGAACTGGGCTTGCTTCCAGGTGCGCTTATGCGCAACAAGAATTTGAAGTTCATTTGCAAATATGTGAATGTACGTGTGGAAAATGCAAGTACACCTTTTACGTCCCGGTTGAAGATGGGGCAGACCATCAAACTACCCGTAGCTCATAAAGATGGTAATTACTACGTTGACGAGGATACTTTGCAGCAGCTAAAGAAAAATGGGCAAGTAGTTTTACGCTACAGTGAGGACGTGAATGGTTCAGTGGACCGCATCGCCGCCGTCACAAACAGACAGGGCAACGTGGTGGGCATGATGCCCCACCCTGAACGTGCTTGTGATCCACTATTGGGGTCCTCGGATGGCATGTACATCTTGGGGTCCATGCTGGATCACCTGCTGAAAGGTGGGTTTTGAAAAACAATGGAAAACAGCAATACAACTCCTCTGTGGAGAACGTTGGGGCTGACTGATTTAGAGTATGAGCAAATAGTCTCTGGCTTGGGTAGAGAACCAAATTTCACCGAACTTGCCATGTTCAGTGTGATGTGGTCTGAGCACTGCGCTTACAAAAATTCAAAACCTTTGCTAAAAATGCTGCCCAGTAAGGGACAAAGAGTTATTCAGGGACCTGGTGAGAACGCGGGCGTTTTGGACATCGGTGACGGTTTAGCGTTGGTCATGAAAATAGAAAGCCATAATCATCCAT
>DMVM01000033.1 GCA_003476705.1 Coprothermobacter sp. | reverse complement strand
GGGCGAAAAGCTCTTCCACTTGCATTTTTGTCTTTCTAATGTCGTTGCTAAGAGCGGATAAATCATCGGAAAGTTCTTCAAGCTGGGCTCCCAAAGCGAAACACTCATCGGCTAAACGCTTCACACTTTCTTCCACAGAAACCCCCTTTGTTTTGCACTCCCCAGAGGAGCTCTGCCCCTCTGGGGAGTGATTTTTGCATGAAACCTAAATACCAGCGAAAAACGATTTGGTAATTGAAACAATGAACAAGTAAAGACTAGCTATGAAAGCTGGAAATGCGTAAACTGCGTAGCTACTGCCTTCGATGGGCATATATGGGTCGGCGCTAACTTTGTTCATGTAAGCCAGGAGTCCCACCGCAAACATGACCGCAGAAGCAATGAGAAAGTCCCAGTTAGCAGGGTTCTTCCGAATAATGGCAATGATCTCTACCAATAAGCACACACCGCCAAAGCCGGCAAAGAAGACCAACCAACCAATTGGATTGCCTATGAATGGGTTTGTGAGTACGGCGACGGCAGCTATGAGCCCCAAGACAGCATATAAGCTATTCCTCCATCCCAAGATCATCCACTCCTTACCTTTTCAATTTATACGTTAAAATAATGATAACACTTCAACGCACGTTTTGATGCTTGGGCATTTCCTGTTTGCTTTGTTTCAACGTTGTTGTGCATGAACTGTACAGCAGTTAATTAAACCAGGAACAGGGCTTGTTTATAAAGCTGAATTACCTGCTCCAAGGATGGTTTCCTACAAGCCGAATTCATTAGTCGGTGGTTGTTTACAACCTGTTCAGCCCACTTGCCAAGTTTATTGTCATCAACCTGATTTGCCACGGCTTTGATTTGCTCCATGAAACCGCATTGTTCATTTATGCTGCAAAGGTAATCAGCTAAATCAGTTACACCCAGCATTTCTCCCATTTTTTCATATTTCTCAGGTTTGACCTCAGCGTTGAATTTGAATACCCAGGGCATGAGCACAGCGTTGGCTCTACCGTGAGGAAGTTCAAATTCCGAAGTGAGGGGGTAACCCATGGCATGTACTACGCCTGAACCTGCGCTGTTTATGGCGAGACCTCCAAAAAGAGATGCCAAAGTAAGCTCGTCGTGAACCTTCTCAGTCATGGGGATTTTGCCTAAGTTTTTCATGTGGGGTTTTAGGTAGGAAAAACCTTTTTCAGCAAAAGCCTCCACTATGGGATTACAAAGCGCAGAGAAGTAAGCTTCACTCAAATGTGAAAAAGCATCTAAGGTGGTGTCAATGGCAACCTCGCCAGGCATGGAGTAGGTAAGCACAGGGTCAACCAATGCCACCTTTGGCACAATCTTGATGTCGCTGATGGATTTCTTCTGATTCTCGTGTGTGATGACGGAGTACTTGGTCACTTCTGAACCAGTGCCATGAGTGGTAGGAACTGCAACCACAGGTAAAGCCGAGGGCACGTTGTTCACCCCAAAAACCTCTTCCACACTTTTGCCCGAGGCATAGCTGGCTGCTACTGCTTTTGCAAAATCCAGCACACTGCCGCCACCCACTGCCAGTACAACGTCAGGCTCAAACGCTTTTTGTCTTAACAAATTCACTGCTTCGTGCACTTCTTCCGCCTTTGGGTTGGGCGAAATTTGGTCAAAATGAAGCACCTGAAAATCTTTTAGCAGTTCCATGAGGTGGCTGAGTAAGCCTCTCTGTTTTGCGCTTCTGCCAGTAGCCAAAAACACGTTCTTTCCCATGTTGCTCATGAGCTGTGGCAATTGCTCCAATGTTCCATTACCGAACACTATTTGGTGGTTCAAGTCGCATTGGAAAAACATTCACCTTCACCTCCACGTGCTTTAAAAAGAATCTGATCTGTGATTAGTATATAATTTATATGCTAACCTGTGCTACGTTTTAGAAAGGAACCTATCTGAGTGTGCGTGTGTGCACGTATGAGGTGGGCAAGTTAGGTTAGCAGCCGCGCAGGTCCTTGTGCGTGCGTGTGAGAGTAAAAAGGTGCGGCTCGCATAGTTGGAGTCAAATAAATAGGAACAATTGGACAGTTGAGAAGGGTTTTTCAAGTAAAGTGTGTGAGCCAAGCACACAAGAAGAAGAAGAAAGTGTAAAGCTTAGAAGCAAAAGCACTCAAGAAGAAGAAGAAAGTGTAAAGCTTAGAAGCAAAAGCACTCAAGAAGAAGAACAACAAAAAGAGTCATCATCATGTTGGTGAAAGGAGTAGATAGCAGTGAAGGCAACCTATCAGCCGAGCAAAAGGTATCGAAGAAAAACGCATGGGTTCTTTGCAAGAATGTCCACACCTGGCGGCAGGAAGGTCATTAAACGTAGACGAATGAAAGGACGTCACAGACTTACTCCCCGTTAATGGCAGTGCGGCGGTCTTTGCGTTTGCAAGGCAAGAAGAATTTTTCTCGTGTTTATAAAGAAGGTAGCGTGGTTCGCTCAGACTATGTTGTTGTGTACTTCTTGCCAGCTTCTGAGCAAAAAGTGGCAGTTGTGGTGAGCAAGCGTTTTGGTAACGCAGTAAAGCGTAACCGCATACGAAGGCTACTGTTAGAAGCGTGGCAGGAGAACCATGATCACCTGCCTTCTGGTTACTACATTATTCTGCCCCGTTTTTCACTACTGAGTGTGGAGGAGAATGTTTGGCGGAGCAAGGCGAAGGAGCTTTTCCATGAATGGCAACGGGCTAGCGGTAAAAACAGTCCACATTGTTCTGCAGTTCTATAGAATGGGGCGGCAACTGGTTTTGCCCGGTCCTGTGTGCAGGCATACCCCCACGTGTTCCGCGTACTGGGAACAAGCAGTAGCAGAACACGGTTTGTTTTGGGGTTCAGTGCTTGCCTTCAAACGCGTCCTTACCTGTAATCCACTTTTTCCAGGGGGCTATGACCCCGTACCGAAGAAAGGAGACGTGAAAATTCTATGGTTCAAAGTATAAGCAATTTCTTTAGTATGGTCCTTAATTGGTTGTATTCTGTGGTACCCAACTATCCGGTGGATATCATCCTTATGACCATTTTGCTCAAGCTGATTTTGGAACCCCTTACCTACCAGCAGCTGCGTACCAGCTTCGTTATTAGTCGTATCCAAGGTGAGCTTCAAGAGATTGCAAAGAAGTACAAAAACGATCCACAACAAGCGGCTCAGCAGCAGTCTAAGATTTACAAGGAACACGGCGTGAACCCGCTGATTGGTTGTTTGCTGCCCCTTTTGCAAATACCCATATTCTTTGGGCTTTACGGCTCACTTGTCCAGAATCCAAATTTCAACGGTTTACCGTTCTTGTGGGTTCCTGATATTAGCAAGCCTGACCCAACGTGGATCACGGTTATTGCCATGGTGGCAGTGACTTACTTCCAGTTCAAGTTCACAAGTCAAGCTACCACTGACCCTGCCATGCAGCGTCAGCAGAACATGATGATGTGGATTTTTGTTGTCATGATAGGCTGGATTGCCCGCAGTTTTCCATTTGGCGTAGCTTTGTACTGGATGGCATTTTCTCTCATAAGTATTGTGGAGTCCTTCATCATACGCAAAATGGTTGAGAGGCAGTTCGCCGAGAAGAACGCTGCAGCCGCTCAGAAATGATTTTGAGCCGTGGAGTGGTTTTTTTTGCTATCAGATCATTCAGGTCACATAGGTCAGATGTGAAAAAGAGTAAGTATTCAGCAAAAGGAAGCGGGGCAGTGCTCATGCACTGCTTTGTTCTCCCTTTTTGAGAGCAAACAGGGGAGGTGCATATTGGTTATGGAGTTCATCGGGGAAAGCGTTGAGCAGGCTTTAGAAAAAGCCAGGCAGTACTATGGATCGGGTGAACTGGAATACGAGGTGATTTCTGAAAAGCGGGGACTTCTGCGTAATGAAGTAGTCATAAAGGCATGGGTAGTTTCCCCTGAATCGGTTGCTGAGCAGTTGGTAACTGCACTTCTAAAAGCCATGGGCAAAACAGGAAGTGTGCATGCTGAACAAATGGATGATCAGCTCCACATAAGCGTGGACGGCGAAGATCTGGGCATGCTCATTGGAAAGCACGGTTCTTTTCTGGATACCTTTGAGGGCTTCGTACGCTACATCATACGTGTACGCTTTCCGGAAATTGCTCACGTAGATGTGGATGTCATGAATTACAAGCAGAAGCGTATCCGCCAGTTGGAGGACATGGTGCAACAAAGCGTGCAAAAAACAAAAAGAACAAAGCGTCCAGTAACATTACCTCCCATGCTAAGATGGGAGCGTCGGGAAGTGCATCGCATCGTTAGTGAAGAGTATCCCGCTTTTGAGAGCAAGAGCACTGGTTATGATCCAAACAGGCGGGTGCAAATATTCTTGAAAATAGCTGGTAATTCAGGGGAGCGAGAAGAGGGAAGTAAAAGCATTAGTACCAATAATTTCAAAGATGGGGAGAGAAAAGATGAGTAGAAGCAAGATTGGCATAGTATTTGATAGCTCAGCGTATGCTCCAAAGCCACTGGAGCATACCAGAGTGGTGGAACTGCTTGTAAACAAGGGTGACAGAAGTTACAAAGAACTTACGGAGATCGATTGGGATGAGTTCTACAAGGACCTCAGAGAAAAGAAAGGCATTCCAACTACTTCAGCGGCTTCCATTGAGGAAGTGAGAATTGCCATAAACGAACTTCTTGATGAGGGCAACGATAACGTCATCGGCATTTGGCTATCTAAACACTTTTCCGTTACCTTTGAGGAAGCGAAGATGTTGGAAAGCGAATTCAACGGTAGATTCATTGCGCTTGATACGAAGTTAGTAGCGGCCGGACCTTATCGCATGATTTTGGAAGCTCTTAAAGCCATCGACCTTGGCTGGACTTTGGATGAAGTGGTGAATCACGTGATTAAGGTGCGTGACGCTTATCAAACCATTTTTCTTGCATCCATAGAGCATTTGGCAAAGGGAGGTAGAATCGGCAAAGCTCAGGCTTTGGCCGGTAATCTGCTTCATTTTCAGCCGCTCTTGTTCGTGGATGATGGCATGGTTAATTCCTACAAAGTGGTACGAGGCAGGAAGGCAGCCATTAAGGAAATGCCTAAATTCATGATAAAGAACTTCGGCCATGAACAGCAGTTGTTTTTGGACATTGTGTGGTCGGACAATTTTGATGAGGTCAGCGTGCTGGAGCAATTCTTAGAAGAGAACGGCATGAAGCGGCAAGACGTACTTAGGCTGGGTCCTGTTATCGGCACGCACTTGGGACCAGATCTTCTGGCATTGTTCGGTATGCCTACAAAAGTGATGCTTTGATAACAAAACGTTGGTTCTTTTGTACCAGCGGGAGGGCAGATTCGTTTACTAAATGGCCTCCCGCTAACGCTTATGCGTGGTAAGATATACACCAGCCAAGTGCTTGTAAGAAGGCGCTGTCGAGCACGAATCGGCAGTAAAATAGGCAGTAAATTGTGATAAAAAGATGGAACTCATAAAAAAGATACTCTACAAAATTAGTAAGGATGATTTGGGATTCTTCGCAGGTGCTTTTTCTTACTTCATGTTTTTTGCAACTGCAGCTCTTACCCTGTTTTTGTTCCTGCTCTTTGGGGAGCAAGTGAGTTTTTCAGTGCTTAACTACCTATCACCCGATTATGAGGCACTTCTAAGGCCTGTCATAACTTCCCTGACCATAAGTGCAAGATGGTCTTGGTTTCTGCTCATCCCGCTGGCTTGGGGTAGTACCAATGTTTTCGCTTCGCTGGAACATGCTGCCACGGTCATTGCTAAACGAGAAAGGCGTTCCACCGTGACAATTCGGCTACTTTCTTTTGCTTTCATACTCATTCTGGCGTTTTCTGTGTGGGGTTATACCGTGGTGGGTCTGTTTTTGGAGCATTTACCATCATGGATTTACAACCTTCTGTTTTATGCAGTTCTGTTTACTGGCTTCAATGTGTTTTTAGACGGTCATGTGAATACCAAATATGCTTTGGTTATTGGTGCTGGTCAGTCTGTCATTTGGTACGTGGTTAGCACAATTGTTAATTTCTACATAAAACAGGTGAGCACCAGTATCGTCTTCAAAGTAGCATCAGCCATACCAGTAGTGCTCTTTTGGTACTACGTGTTGGCTTATGTGATCTTGCTTGGTTGGGAGCTGCTTTCATTAATTGGAAGCAGCCAGAATAATAACAGTTCTGCTGCCAATGGTGGTAATTCCTAACAGCAGGTTACTAAACAAGGTTCGAACCGCGGATAAACAGTTCAAGAAGCTTTTACGTGCAAAAAAAGCATATGGCGTTCTAAAGTGAAATAAAGCAGCGGCATATAATCATGGCTTATAATAGGCGCTGGCTGAAGATTCTTCGCCGGGCCCATATTAGTGCTATGTGCTACCTTCTCCCTTAATTAAATGCAGGGAATCTCGTAAAGCTGGCAAGCATGGGGCAAACTCATAGTATTATTAATTTTATGAAGAACACAGATGAAATTCTCATGAATACTGTTATTTCCACAGCTTTGAAAGCTGGGGACATTTTAAGGACGGGTTTTAGGCAGCAGTTTGAAGTGGAGGAGAAGTCAGCTCATGATCTTATCACTGAGTACGACACAACGGTCCAGCAGTTCATTGTGGAACAGCTAAGCAAGGCGTTCCCTGGTGCAGGTTTTGTGGCTGAAGAAGAGCATTTTTCTACCAAAGGAGACCCATTGCTGGTTATTGACCCCTTAGATGGTACGAACAATTTTGCCATGGGCATACCTCAGTTTTGCGTAAGCATAGGCGTCTACACGGGAGAAAGGCAGCCTAAGGCTGGCGTGGTGTACAACCCCGTTTTGGAGGAACTGTATCATGCTCAAGTAGGTAAAGGCGCTTATTTAAATGGTGAGCCCATACATGTAACTCAGGAGCCGCTTAAAGACACATTGGTTGCCACGGCTCTGCCTTTTAAGCTTCGCGATAAGGTGGATTGGATTACCCAGCTTCTTTTGCACGTTTACCCTGAGGTAATGGACATAAGAAGGCTGGGCTCCGCGGCATTGGATACTTGCTACACAGCCGCTGGCATCTTTGGTTTGTATTTCGAATACGGCATAAACGGTTGGGACACAGCAGCTGGTGTTTGTTTGCTTAGGGAGGCGGGCGGCGTGGCAGTGGACTTTTCTGGCCAGCCTTACGATCCTTTTACTTCTAAGAGCATTGTGGTCGGATCACCTGCGCACGTGGAACGGGTACTGCATTTGTGGCATGAGAGCGGTGTCAAGCTTGAAGGGTGAATACGGGGGCGTGATTATTTAGAGTATGGGCGTTAGTCACGGTGGAACAAGCCATAACAAGAGCAGTAATGCCCTGAAAACCATTGAAGAAATCAGAAAAGGAAACATAAGAGACCTTTACGTGCTAACAGGTGAGAACGATTTTCTCAAGGAAAGGGTCGTTTTCTGGCTCCGAGAACAAACCAAAGCTGAAGTTGTGCGTGTGGACGCAGAAAACATGGACGTCTTGCGTTCTTTGACCAGCTATTCCCTGTTTTCCCCCATGCGCATCATTGTGGTGGAACTTCCAGCAAAGAAAGTCATTCGCGATGCCATGATCAGTGCTGTTTCATCTGGGAACTTAAGCGGTGTTGTGGTGGTCATGGGGGATACAAATATTCTCGGTGCGGATGTAGTGGAGTGCAAACCCTTGGCAAAGAAGCAGGCTGTTTCTTGGATTGTGGCGGAGTTCAGGTTACATGGTGTTAGGTGTGATCTTGAGGTGGCTGAACAGCTTTTGGATCTGTGTGACGGCGACCTTTGGTCAGCTTACACTGAGATTGAAAAACTGTCTTTGGTGACAAAGAACGTGACCACGGAGCATTTGCAAAACTTTGTGGTAGGCAGCATGGTTAGGGGTAACTATTTTGCTCTCATGGATGCTTTGCAAACGGCTGATGAAAAAAGAGCCCAGCTTGAAATGAGCAGTTTGCTGGAGCAGGGGGAAGCATTCCAACAAATCTTCGTTTTTCTTTACCGCATTTTCAGCTTGGCATGGAAAAGCAAGGAGTTCGACAACATGGACAACAAAGCTGCTTTGGCTCAAGCGGCTGGTAGGAGCCCATTTTTTGTGATGCGGTGCATGGAGATTGGAAAGTGGTACAGCTTGGAAACACTTAGAAACATAATCAGTGCTTTTTTGCACCTGGATTTGATGATAAAAACAGGAGAAATCGACGAGCAAGGTGCTGCTGCGAAACTGATGCAGATCATGTTCCCCAAAAAGAGGGAGGCGATTAGGTAAGAACATGTTAAGAAGAATTGGTGTAACGACGCTGATTTATTGGTGTCCTTTGTATTTGGATTACTCAGCCCAATTACCCATTGAAACCACGGGTGTGGCTGATCAGTTTGGTTCCGCGGTGCATGAGCTCATTTACAGGATGCTATCGGGCGACCACAAGGGCCTATTTGATACGGAGGAAGATTTAGCTTGGTCTGTGCTGCTGGAGTCATTTCCTGGAGCAGTGGAGTCCTCTTTTACTGAGCAAGTGGTCAAGGAAATGCTGAACATGGCAAGAGCTGCCAAGCGTTTCGCCGAGAGCTACAACCCAAGCCAGTTCGAAGTGAAGTTTGAATACGGCTTCAGCAGTGACGACGTGCTTGTCATAGGCATAGCTGACGCCTTGGGTGAAAATTTGGTATTGGATTGGAAAACGGGCAGTTTCATGGCAGAAAGCCACCGTCAGCAGGTTAAGATCTACGCTACCATGCTTTGGCGTTTAGGACTTCTCCAGCTTCCAGCTACTCTGGGAGTGGTTTACTTGGGCAAAGCTGGTTTGGAAGGCCCACTGGCTGAGTCAAATGTGTTTCAGTTTACCGAGGCAGAAGCCGTAGTGGTGGAGGATTTTGTTCAGCAATTCCTACAGCAGTACAGCTCAGGAAACCGGCGCCCACGGGTTTCAGATCACTGCTCATTTTGCCCCTACGGCAGATGGCGCCGGAAGACCGTAAAAGACGTTCAGACCAATCAGGCACTCCGTGAGCTGTGGCGTCTTCAAGAGCAAGCAGGCTTGATTCAGAAACAGCTTGCTCC
>DMVM01000103.1:10582-12515 GCA_003476705.1 Coprothermobacter sp. | reverse complement strand
GGAAAAATGAACAAAGAAGAAAAGAAAAACGTCATGGATGAATTTAGGAAAGGTTCATTGCAGGTTCTTGTTTCTACCACTGTGATTGAAGTAGGTGTGGATGTGCCAAATGCCACTGTCATGGTTATTGAGGGAGCTGATCGCTTCGGGCTTTCACAACTACATCAACTCAGGGGTAGGGTGGTACGAAGTTCTTATCAGGCTTACTGCTATTTAATAGCAACCGCGAAGACGCAGGAAGCTGTTGAACGTTTGGAATCCATGGTCAAATACAGTGACGGTTTTGCCCTTGCTGAGAAGGATTTGCTTCTTAGAGGACCTGGTGAACTCATGGGGGAGCGTCAACACGGTTTTTCGGGTATGCGTGTGGCTGATCTTATTAAAGACATGAAAATGCTGGAACCGGCTCGTCAAGATGCTGAACGTTTAGTAAGTGAAGATCCAAATTTGGAACTACCTAGTTCCAGTTTTCTGAGACGTTACCTGCTTAAGGAGTTTGGTGACGCCAGTTTCCTTCTGGGTGTGGCTTGAGAAGATGGTAGAAGAGGAACGTCGACGGCTTCATCTTAACGAAATGCAACTTCCTTTGCCACCATCGTTGTTCGAAGGTTTGGATTTGGATTGTGTTAGGTTCTATCCTCCTGAAGAGCTTGAAGAACAACTGCGCCTACAGATTGCTGGCTACGCGGGTGTGGATCCCTCTTTCGTTTTTATTTATTCTGGCATTGATGGCCTCATCGAGCTCATGTACAAGGTGTTTTGGGACAGAGCTTTTCTCATACATGATCCTGCTTACTACGTCTATGAGCATGAGGCATTAAGGCAGGGAATAGCTTTATCTAAGGTGAAACTTAGATTCTCTAAGTTGCCTAGCGACTTTTCAGTGCAAGCTCAGGGAAAAGTAACAGTGGTGGTGAATCCCAATAACCCAACTGGAAACATATTGATGGATGAGACCTTAGCTGAGAAACTTCTTTCTAACGTTGAGCTATTGGTAGTTGATGAAGCATACTATGAATTTTCAGGTGTCACCTTTGCTCCCTTGCTTGAGAAATGGCCCAACTTGGTCATTTTCCGTACCTTTTCCAAGGCTTTTGGTCTAGCTGGTGCCAGGGTTGCTTACATGTTGGCGCATCCCAAAACTGTTGGCCTTTTTTCACAGTGCTCAGAGGTTTACAGAGTTTCCACTCTTTCACTGATGCTGGCTAAAAATGCTTTAGCAGATACGAGCTATGTAACTGAGTATGTTCAAGTAGTAAAAACGCAAATGGAGCGTTTAATAAATGCCCTGAGCACTCTTCATATCAGTTCAAGACCCGGCGATGGCAACTTCATTTTGGTGGAGAAGGGCTTTGCTGAATTCTTGGCTTCAAGGGGTTTTAAAATAAAGTGCTTTGAAAAGTGGGGCAGGCTGACAGTGCCCAGCCCAAGCGTTACGGAAGAGGTGATTGCTCTTGCTGAAAATTACAGGCGGCTCACTTAAGAATTTATCCATGAATCCACCTGATGTACCTGCTCTAAGGCCTCTGCCGCAAAGAGAACGGCTTGCCCTTTTTTCCATGTTGGGAAATGTGGAAGGAAGCCGTGTCGTGGACCTGTATGCGGGTTCGGGTATTGTCGCTTTCGAGTTCTTGTCCAGGGGAGCAGTAGAGGCTGTTGGCGTTGAAAACAACAGAAAACTCTGCCAGTTCATGCGAACACAGGCTAAAAAATGGAACGTGAATTTGAAAGTGGTTTGTGAGGATGTGTTTCGTTTTCTTAGGCATCCCCTAGAGGCCGATTATTTATTCATGGGACCTCCAAACCACAAAGGCCTTGTAACAAAGACACTGGATGTGCTTAGCGCTATTGAATTCCCAGGCATTATCATTATTCAGCACTCCTTTCGAGAGCCATTGCCACCGGGCGTAAAGGTGCTTAGGTCTACTGGTAA
>DMVM01000103.1:0-10569 GCA_003476705.1 Coprothermobacter sp. | reverse complement strand
TTAGCGAAGGTTTGGCTTTTGGGGAAATCGTTATCCAGGGCAAGTCTTATCGAGATGATGTGTTCCTTGGGTATGGCGAGCCGCAACCTTGGCAAAGAATAGAACCCCATCAAGTTGTACTAGAGGATGTACAGGAGCTAATTCCTTCTGATGTTTGCTATGTAGTTTTCGGAACAGGTTTCAGTGGGCGTATGGTAGTTTCGCCTGTTGTGGCAGAACACCTTCACAAGAAAGGTGTAGCTTGTGTGGAGCAGAAAACGCCACAAGCTTTGGAGACTTACGAGAAGCTCCTAAGCAAAGGTGAAAAAGCTGTGGCGTTTCTGCATTTGGGCTGCTAAACGTCCAACAACTGCCAGTGCTAACTAAATAGATTCTTTTATCTGGTCATAAAGATCAAGGAACTGTTGTAAGTGATTTCTTCGGTCGTTTCTGAGTGTTTCCATCATGTTCCTGTATTCTTCTTTACCATAGATCTTATAAGGATCGAATTGTGAAAGGTCTAAGCCAGGTACTTCTACAGGAATTTCGTATCCCAGATCTTCGTTGTATTGCCACTTTATAGTGCCTCTGGCTATGTTTTCCACTATTTTGAGTGTGACTTCAGGTGTAATCTTGATTCCGTCCAAACCACCAATTTTACCTGTGTTCACAATGTACACATCAATGGGGTGGTTGCTTAGTATTTCGTAAAGTCTGTTCCCACTTTTCTCTGGTTTGTTTATGATGAAGGGGTCGAAGCCTACCACACGAGTTGTCTCGCCCACACGTGTTGGGTCATCGGCGCTAGTAATAGTACTTTCACCAAGCATGAAGAAAGCGGCAGCCTGTGCCGGACCTGTGAGTTTGCCTACAGGCGGAATATCATAGCGTCTTGTGTTAAATAGGAAGAAACTTACTTGCGGAAGATCGATGCGTTCGCTGGTGTTGGGAATGCGCCTACGGTTTATCACAGCTCGGCCGTTAGTGCTTATGCTCATGTCGTCAAAATCTATTTCCCCTTCAGGAGAGACATACACGTTCTCTAGTATGGCATCTTCAGCCAGACAGGCATCTTGAAGCTGTGGTGTGGAGCTCACTGAATCCGTTTTCACATAAAAGTTTTTTTCGGTGCCGTAGGAATTTCCTTTTGTAGTGAGCATGTTAATGTCGTCTTGCAGTATTTCTACGCCCTCCGGTTCCACCAGATTGTGACTGTTTACGCTTATGGTAGTCTTACCAGTACCTGACAAACCGAAAATTAGGGCACCTCTTTCAGTAAATTGCCCTTGGGCATTCTTGACTCGGTATATTTTGCTACCTGCATGTAGCCCGATGCCGCCACGTTCTTCGCGCATTATGTGCATTGCCATTCTCAAACCAGCCATCTTCGATTCTCCATAGTAATCTGAACCAAGAATCATGGTAAAGTGCAAATTAGGAAACACCAATATGCGCCTGTCAGGCCAATCAGGGAATGCAGCAATGTAAATGTCAGGATCCTTTTGCCCCACTGGGTCAAAGTTATTATGAGTCATCATAAAGGCAAGACGTGCGTATTCCGATGGCACAATGTAAAGCTGTCTGAATAAGTTTTCCGGGGACTGGCCTATGTTTCTTTCCACTTTTATCCATTTTCTGGATTGGTAGTGCTGGAAAACCTCTTGAAATAAAGTCTCCAAGTCAGGCGTAATCTCATAGTGATACTCGGTAAACTTGGCACTCCTGGACTTGATTTTCGAGTGATACACCGCGATACCATAACGATTTGGAATTTCATCCTTCTTAGCCATCTGACGAAGATCAGAAAGCTCAGGGTTCTCCATAAATGAAAAATCAGTAAAGAACTTTTCCCACATGGCACAGCCTCCTATTAAGTAAAAGTTAATACCTTAACCTTTACTTTACATTATATCAGCTGCCAGCCAAATTCCTCCAGTAGTGCTAGTTCTTTGCTCCAGTCGCCTGGCACAAGTACCATGTGGTTGCCAATGCTGCGCTTGAATGGGTTCTGTTTTAGCCTCAGCGTGATCTGGGTTCGGCACATGTTTTCCACATGCGGTTTTTCCACAGTTTCTCCTACAAAGTACTTATACTTTTTGTCTTTACCCACTCTGAACGCTGTGTAAACGCCTTCATGTAATTGTCCATTGATGCCCACATTGTAGCCTGTTTCAAAATGAGTGGTCAAGGAGTAGCTATCCACTAAATCCAGTGCTATGGTGCAATGAGCAAAGGTGTACTCGGGGTGGTTCTTGCGTGCCAAGTTTATCATGAAGCCCGGTGTACCCATTAGCTGATTCGCTATCATCATTGTTACTAGGCTTTCTACATCCCCTTCACAGGCAGCTGGTATTTTCTTGGTGTTGAATAGTGATAGAGATAAGCAGCCTGTTATCTTGAGTTGAACTGCCATATCAAAGCATCGGAGAGCAAAAGCGGTTAGCTGGTATTTATCGATGATCTTTTCTAAGGCGGTGTAGACCTTTGTACCCTTTAGGACTTCCACTTTCTCAATATTGGAGGATGATGCCTTATCCCAGATTTCATCAGCTAGTGATTCCTCTTCTTGAAGCAAATTATTCAACTCTTCCAAAGGTATTTCCATATAAGGTATTTGTAACTGACTCAGTATGGTGTAATCACCACTCTTTATAAGCCATGAACTGGGCTTACCGATGAGGCCTGCTTTTTGCCGCTTTAAATTCTCAAAAATACTAAGCCACTTAACGTAGTTATCTGAAAGCTCACTAACTAGAGGGACATTAAACCCGTGTTCCAAGGCGTAACTTTGAATCTCTAAACTAGCAGCTAGGCCATTAGCAGTACCAAAAGGTATGAGGATGACGCCCGGTTTTAAGAAGTCTTTTGCAATCTCTTCGCTTCCTCCGCTAAGTACAATTAACGCTTCAGGATCTTGCGATTCTTCCAAAGTAATGCCGTGAGCGTCAAAAAACTCCATAGCTTCCTTTTTCATAGTTTCCGCTAAGTTCATGATGGGACTTGCAACGAATTTGACTTTCATATTTTCACCTCGCAATCTGCATAGCAGACCATGTTATGAGCGTAACCACTGTGCAGGCTATTAGCACGCCAGCAGCCAGTGAAGCCCATGCCAAAGGTCTTTTTACTTCTAGAGCTTCTGCAACTACTGCCCCTGTGAATCCACCTGTACCAGGCAATGGAATTGCCACGAAAATGGTTAAGGACACAGCTAAACCCATTTCGTATTGTTTGAATCGCTTTAAGGCGTTTCTCACATAGTTCTCATAGTAATTCCTCAGTTTTGGGTACTTGAGTAGCCAGGACTTGAGTAGCTTTACTCCTTCGTAAACTACTATGCCCATTAATGTATTACTGAAGAATGCTACTATGAAAACTCCAACTACGGGCAGCCCTGCCAATAATCCGTATGGAATACTGCCACGGCATTCCACAACGGGGCTCATGGAAATAAGTGCCAAGTAGATCCATTTATTCAGGTTCACAGTGCCTATTATACAATACTGTTATGGTCAGTCAAGTAAAGGCTTTTATTTTAGCTGTTGTTTTTGCTTTAGGGTCTTTTTTTGGTTATGCAACTTTGGGACCTTTCACGGATTTGGAACGTCAGAAGGCATTTGACTCATATCAAACGTTGGCTGAAGACTCCGTAAGAGAGCAGCTAGAGCGTATTTCCTCCTTTACTGGAGAGCACACCGTGGGTTATGAGTCAATGGTTTTCAGGGGCGTTGACTATGCGGATACGGGATTTGCGAGTTACAACATGGTGCTGGAAATAAAAGGATACGTGGTGGCCATGTATGAAATTCGCCTAGTTGACGGTAACCTTATGTGCACTTCAACGCTGAGTTCTTACGCTGCATTCTTCAAGGCTCACGACGAAATAAAAATGTCTAGTTTCTCTCTTGCTCCCGCTGAGGAAAACAGCACTAGTTGTTCACTTTCAACTTTTAATGCGACTGGACAGAATCATTGAGTAAACTTTGTCCAGGATTTCTTCAAAGGCCTTGTCACGAGAATCACGGGGTCTTGGTAGGTCTACGCTTATCTCTCCAATGATGTGGCCAGGTCTTGCGCTTAGCACTAAAATGCGGTCTGCCAAAAAAACAGCTTCTTCCATGTTATGAGTAACCATGAGTACAGACTTAAGCGGCAAACGTTTCTCTAACCACAAATTCACTACTTGTTCTCTTAGATCAGCTGCGGTGAGCACGTCCAAAGCAGAAAACGGTTCATCCATGAGTAGAATTTCAGGTTCCACTGCCAAAGCTCTGGCTATTCCTACTCGCTGTCTCATGCCACCAGAAAGTTCTCTTGGGTAGGCATCTTCAAATGAATCCAGCCCTACCATGTCGATGTATCTTAGGGCTGTTCTGATTCTCTGGCGCGGGGCTATGCCTCGAGCTTCCAAAACGAGCTCTATATTTTCTTGTACAGTTAGCCAGGGTATGAGTGCGAAGCTTTGGAAAACCATGCTCACGTTTGGGTTCGGTTGGGGGTTAGGCTCTCCCTTGTAGAGAACTTCGCCAGTGTATTCATTCAGGATGCCACTTATGATACGCAGTATGGTGGATTTCCCAGATCCAGAGGGCCCAACCAAACAGAGGAATTCGCCTTCGTCTAAGGTGAAACTAATATCTTCCAGTACAGAAAGTTCTTTTCCCTTCTCTTTAAATGTCAGGTTCAGATTTTTAACATCCAATAATGTCACTGCAGTCATCACTCCGTTATATTGTACTTTTTCGCTGCTTTGCTGTACCAAGGTCTCCAAAAGAGCATGTTGACCAAAACAATCAGTGCTGTCATGCATAGCACGATAAGGAGCAGTGCCTTTGTATCAGAGGTTGACTGCACTAGCAATGCTCCGATACCGGGTATGGAATACACCTTATCACCAAACTGCACGTGCTCAGCCACAATGGAAGCGTTCCATGCTCCGCCCCATGCTGTTAGAGCTCCCGTTATTAAAGGTGGCAGGATAGCTGGAATGAGTATGTTCTTGTAGTAAAGCCGCCCTTTTATATTGAATACCTGTGCCATTTCTGTTAAAACACCTGGTAAAAGCATGGCTCCCTTGCTCATGTTAAACAGCGCGTACCAGAACGAACCTGTAAGTAAGAGCAATATGGACAAAGGCTCCATGTAAGCACGCCCTCCTAAAGCCACAATGGGAGGATAAAAAACAACTGCTGGTATGCTTCCCAATATAGAAGCCAATGAGTAGATGTTTTGGGCAGCCGTCGTGTTTTTAACGCTTCTTATTACAAAAGGTAAAGCCAGGAAAACAGCAATTACTACTGCAGCTACTACGCGCATTGTGGTAACCGTGAGAGCAGCTGGGATCTGTGAAAGAATGTTGCTAGGATAGGGAGGCGAGAACAGCCAGAAGATAAGATACCCCAGACCTCCTACAAAAGCAGCACCTATTACATAAAAAACGTACTTGGCTGCCGCACTTAGTTTTTTGGTACCTGTGCTAACTAGTTTAACCAAAACGGTATCGACCTTTAAAGCTTTCCCAAAGTCGAAGAGTACGTCTGCCACTGCAGGCCATTCAGGTGCTGTTCCAACAGCATTGTACTGGAACAACTCAGACCATTTAACTAATGGTCTGAAAATGAGAACTTGAAGCAATGTATTTATGAGAACGATGGTTCCAATGCACATGACCACGCCCAAAATGTTGCCTTGCGCCAAGTAGTTCATCATACTAGACCCCAAACCAGGCAATTTTACTTCTTGGCTACCCAAGGTTATAATTTCACTTGCCATTAGGAAATACCAGCCATTGGCCATACTAACACCGCTGTTAAACACGATGGTTGGTACCATGGCTGGCAAATAAATACGTTGGATTGTAAACGTTTTGCTAAAATTGAAAGCCTTACCTACTTCCACTAATTCCCTTGGTAATGTTTTGACTGTCTCGTATACACCGAAGGCGATGTTCCACGCTTGAGAGGTAAAAATAAGAAATATGGCTGCCAGTTCTAAGCCTATACGCTGGCCTCTAAAAACAGCGACGAAGAATGCTATAGCAACGGGGAAGAAGCCCAGTATGGGGACAGACTGAAGTATGTCCAAAATGGCTATCATGATTTTTTCTCTTCTGGGACCCGAGCTGGCAGATACTCCATAAAAGATTCCAAAAGCCAAGGAAAGAAAATATGCGACAAAAATACGATATGTGGACCACAAAGCAGCTGATATCAGTTGCACACTTCTCTATACCTCCTAGTAAAAACGTTGTTCTAGGTATTATCTATCTAGCTTACTCTTCTTGGTCGTTTTGCTCAGGGTTGTTTTCTTCGTCTTCCTCGGTTTCTAGGTGGATGGTTTGTTCGTCAGAATCCACCCAGATAAGCTCAGCAAATCTTGCCCAGTCCAAGAGATTTCTAACGAAGTATTTAACTTCTCTTTCACTGTATTCACCGTCAATAATTCTCTCTAAGTATTCCATGTCGACACTGTGTTCCTCAGATTCTGCCAGGGCCGTAAGCAATTCCACCATATAAGGCAGTTTACTCAGTACCTCGGAAATATAGTTTTTACGCTGTTCCATGTTCTGGTCAGTGAATTGTTTTCCCACTTCTGTGAACACCACGTCTCCGTTGTCCACTTCCACCAGATTGAACAGTTGGGCAGTCTCAATGGTGGATATAAGCTCGTCAATATCATGTCCCAATGTCCTTCCCAACTTGTACAAATCCACATGACCGCCTTCGTCATCCAGGATCTCCAAGAGTCCTAATACTTCGCTAACGCGCGCTTTTGGCAATGGAACGTCCATTTTATGCATCAGTCCTCCCTAATTGGGTATGTAAGAACATCTTTACGTTTTTTTGATTTTAGCATGTTAGATAAAGGTTTAGTCCGTGTTGGGTTAAAATAACAAATAGGAGGATAGGGAGGGCGCGGAGCCCGCCTGGGCTCCGCGTTTGACAGTATATCCCTTGTTTTGGAGTATCTATAATTATGGCAAAACGAAAAGAACCAAAAGTGGGCGATAGAGGAATTCTCAGGGTTAGGGAACCCGAGGGTAATAATGATGTTGAATATTACTCAACACGTATCGAGGATATAGTGGATGGTTTAATAGCCTGTTCTCAGCCCATGCGTGGTCAGGTTTATGTGAAGATTCTATCTAGTACAGTGGAGCTTACATATTTAAAAGGCGATAGTGTCTTTAGTTTGATGTGCGAAGTCGTTGAGCAGGGCAAAGGTGATCCTAGTTTGATTGTGCTCAAACCAATCAGTGGTATATACAGATCCGATAGAAGAGAGTACGTGCGAGTTCCTTGGATGCTTGATGCCGAGGTGTTATTTGTAAAAACGTTTCCCACTGATGTAAAAAAGTTCTGGGAAGATCATTCCCATGAGGCAGTCCGAGGTTTAATATTGGATTTAAGTGCCGGCGGATCCCGGCTTTCGCTAGCAGAAGCTTGCATGGTGGGAGAGAAAGTACTGGTTCGTTTCACAGTTCCAGAACCAAACCCCGACACCTTTCTGTTAGGTGCTGTTATAAAGCGTGTTGAACCTGGTGGCGAACCTGGGGTAACCATTGTGGGTTTGCAGTTTGTTGATGTAAAGGACATTATTCGAGATAAGCTGTTTAGGTCCGTGTTCTGTAGGCAGAGAGAACTAATAAATAAAGGCTTTTACGAACTGGAGGAAGAGTGATCCTCTTTCCATGCCAGGTATAACGCACCTATTGTCCACACCAGCGTTATTATCCACAGAACAACAGACTCCATCGCTACGGAAACGCCTATCAGAAAAAGTGATGTGCCCAAGTACATGGGATGTTTCACATAGTCGTAGATACTTTTGCCTTCCTTAGTAAAAAGGTAGTGTTCCTCAGCTCTTCCTATTAAATAAGCACCGAAGGCTGTAAACGCCATACCAAGTGTTACCAGGCTAGGATGCAAATTCTCCTTACCAGAAACTGCAAAACCGAAAACAAGAGAGATCACTAACCACACAGGACTTATTTTCTTAGGCAGCATAAATCATTCCACCTCATATCATCCTATATAATAGATGACATGGAAGGCGTTTACACTAAAAAGCTCACGTGCCCTGTGTGCAAGAGCGAGGTGTACGTTGCGCGTTTGAAACATGGTGCTTACACCGTTATTTCCAGGGATTCTGACTTGCATCCTTGGGTAAATGGAATTAATCCCATTTATTACGTAGGTGCTATTTGCGAGAATTGCGGATATGCTGCTTTGGAGTCTCATTTCGAGGAACTCTCTTCCGAGGAGATTAAGAAACTTCTACCTTTACTAGCCAAAAAACGTTTGGCAGGCGTAAAAGGTGTGATGGAAGAAAGAATGTGGGAAGATGCTCTCTACGTACTGTCTTCTGTTTTTGAGCAGTACGAGATTAGGAATACTGATCCGTATAACCTAGGCTATGTGGCTCAGAATATGGCCTGGTTGTACAGGGAAGTAAAAGATGAAGAAAACGAACAGGTTTGGCTTGAAAAAGCTCTTCAATACTATTTAAAAGCCTATGAATCTAGTGCACAACTACCGTCGACGCTTGGTGAGGCAGGTTTGGGCTATCTTATAGCGGATTTGTATGCAAGGCTAGGCAATTACAGGGATGCTTTACAGTGGGCATCACGAGTGGTGCAGATGCCCAAAAACAGAAAGAAAGTATTGTTCGACCAACTTTCCAGGGAACTATGGCAAGACCTTAGGGAGAAATATAAATCCACATTCCAAGAGGAAAAAAATTGGCGTACTACTGTGAGAACAGATGTGCAAAAAACCTTGCAGGGTAAGGGAATTCTAACTACAACAATGGACTCGCTTATTAGAAATGTGGGGCTGTGGGCTAGTGGAGAAATTGTTCAGGATTTACAAGATCTTACTAAAGAAGATATCGAGGCAGTGGCCTCTTTCGAGTGGTTTAATAAGTTAATGGAGATTAGTTCAGGACATAAAATAATAGGAGACATCGGGTTGGCAAAATTATTGTCCAGTGGGCAGGAAGAACCTGCAGTGTATCTGATGCCGGAACGCTGGCCTGAGCCTCCTGGCATGGTTTTAACGGACCAACCTTTGAGTTCAGGTAAAAAGATTTTGTGGCAAGGGTACGGCTTTGTGAAAGGGAAAGTGAGGAAGCTGTTCATTATGGAGGTGTAGAAGTGGAGGAATATGTTGTATTTACCCTTGGCGACAGGAAATATGCCATAGCACTCTCGAATGTGGTAGAAATACTATTGCCAGGTTCTGTATACCCGATACCAAACAGTGCTACAAATGTACTTGGCCTTACTAATATAAGAGGCAATATTTTGCCGGTGTTGGATATAAAACCACTACTTGGAGAAAAAGAAAATTCAAGCTCTGAATTGATGCGGCACGTTTGGATACGAACTGGCAGTGAAGACATTGTTATCGTGGTAGACAAAGTCGATGGCATAAAGAGAGTTAGCGAGGAGGATGTAGCTCAGCCTCCAGAAGATCTCACTGTAGGGAAGCGCATTAAGAAAGTGATACTGGCAAACAATGATCTCATATTGGTAGTAGATCCTCTGGATTTGGTGAGGTGATCAGTATGGACAATATGAACGAGTACCTTCCCATTTTTCTACAGGAAAGTTACGATTATATAAACCTGTTGAATAACAACTTGGTTTTACTGGAGCAAGATCCTAGTAATAAACAAGCATTAGCAGAAGTTTTTAGGGCTGCTCACACACTCAAAGGTATGTCTGCCACAATGGGTTTCCAATTCTTGGCTGATGCGGCACATGAATTAGAAAGTGCTCTACAAATTTACCGTGATACACACGAACCTGCGGACGAGAAAGCTATTGAGCTTGGTTTTCGAGTTCTCGACTATATGGGGAATCAAATGAAAAGAATCGAGGCTAACGAGTCACTTGAGCCGTTTCACGTTACTTCCTCAAATGAGGTAAACGAGAAGGGAAAAAAAGAAACTACCCTTGAGGTTACGTCTAGCTTTGCCTTAGGTGCTTTTGAGGAAGAGGTTGTTCGCGCAGCGTTGGAGCAAGGGCAAAAGGCAGCCATCTTAGAAATCAATTTAGAACAAGGTGTTTTGATGAAGGGCGTCAGAGCTTTCATGGTATTCAAAGCCATTGAGGATTCTGGTTTTGAAGCTATAAGTTCTCAGCCCGATGCAGAAAGTCTTGAAAAAGAAGAGTTCGATCTAGAGTTTAGAGTGCTCGTGGTGGGTAGCGGAGATCTTGACAGCTTAAAGAACAAAATTCTTCGCATTGCTGAAGTGGCTTCTGTGGATGTAATTGAGATCGGTCTCAACGAACAAGCATTTCCCAGTAGTAGCAATGAGCTACGCGAACAAACTTCAACCAAGCAGTCCGATAGCGGAGAAGGAACAAAAAACCCGAACTCTTCAGATAGCTTGACTCAAGCCTATGCGGCCAGCAGTGCAGCGACCGCAGAAGAAGTTAACCAGCAACAACAGAAAAAACCAATAAAAAATTATATCAGGGTGCCTGAAGAACATGTCAACAATCTCATGTCTGCTATTTCTGAACTGGTACTTGAAAAGGCCGAGTTGGAACTAGCCATAAAAACGGGAAACGAGGAAGCTTTA
>DMVM01000010.1 GCA_003476705.1 Coprothermobacter sp. | reverse complement strand
TCCAAAACGCTGAGCTTTCTTCCGGAGAAAGTACACTAGAGCTTGCTGAGACAGGTGAGCAGCAGTTTGATATGAAATCGCGGTTTGTGGAGGATTTGATAGAAGCTCACGACGAAAGGGCACGCATAGTAGCAAACATGATAGAAAGAGGCGAGAAAGCACAGGCTGACGCTTTTGGTGTGCTGAATGCCACAAGAGAAAAAGTCATCATAAGAAACAGCGCTGGAACACACCTGCAGTGGGAAGGCAGTGTGGGGTTAGTAAAAGCCATGTACATGAAGGGGCAGGGGAGCGGTTATCAAATTGGTCAGTTCAACAATCCAGGTAACTTTATCTGGGAGCAGCTTGCTGAAAAAGCCTTGCAGAAATGTTTAGATAGCCAGCATCCCGAGCCATTGGAACCTGGCAAATACACGGTCATCTTAGAGCCTCTCGCTGTTGGGACGCTGCTTGGTGAGATGGCCAGCTTCAGCTTTAATGCCAGGGCAGCTTATCAGGGCCACAGTTACATCTGGCAGCATCGTGGTGAACAGTTATTCCCCAAGTTTATGACCATTTATGACTGGGGCTTAGATGATCTCACAGCGCTCCGCATGCCTATGGACTTTGAGGGATACCTTAAGAAGCCTGTCCAGTTCATAGAAGGCGGAGAAGCCAAAGATGTTGTCTTTGACAGCCGCTTTGCGAAAATACTGAACCATCCCAATACGGGTCATGCTCTGCCACCTGAAGCTATGAGTTACTCACCCATATCACTTAACGTGATTATGCTCCCGGGACAAAAACCCATGGACCAGCTCATAGCGGAAACAGAACATGGCATAATCGTCACCATGCTCAACTACGTGAGAAGCTATTTAGATCCTTTGACTGTTCTTGCTACGGGTATAACGAGAAATGGCACCTTCCTCATCGAGAATGGGAAGGTTACAAAAGCACTTAACAATACAAGATTCTTGCAAAGCTTCGTAGAGGCGCTTCAAAATACCACAGATATCAGTTCCGAGCTCATGATGGTTGGAGAAGAGTTTGGATCGTTCACAGCACCAGCTCTGAAAATTGAAAAATTTAACTTTATGTAACGAGTAACCGTAACATTATTCACGACAAGGGAGACCTAATATGGTCTCCCTTGTCTGCAATTAACTATGTTAAAAGCACGTCAGCATTTCCTGCACTGCATAATTGTCCATTACAATGTCTCAATTATGATATAATTTCAATCAGACTATATATTTGGGAGGCGATGTCTGATGCAGGGAGGTTATATGAACCGCATCCTGCGTGTGGACCTGTCCAGCAGAACGTGGACGACGGAGGAGTTGGATGAAAAACTCATCCGTGATTACATTGGAGGAAGGGGATTTGGAGCGAAGTTCCTTTATGACGATCTAAAGCCTGGTATCGACCCTCTGGGCGAAGAGAACGAAATCATCTTCATTGCAGGGCCTTTAGCTGCTACTGGAGCTCAATCGTGCGCTCGTTTCGAGATTTACTTCAAGTCACCTCAAACTGGCGGCTATTTTCAGTCATCCGGCGGTGGTTTTTTTGCCCCTGAAATGAAATTTGCTGGTTACGACGCAATCATCATAAGAGGTAAATCAGAAAAGCCAGTGTACCTGTGGATCCACGATGACAAGGTGGAATTCAAAGATGCTGCTTACTTGTGGGGTTTGGAGCTGGCTGACACCGAGCAGTTGATCCGTGAAGAACTCAATAATCCCTATGTGCGCGTAGCAGCTATTGGACCAGCAGGTGAAAACCTGGTCAAGTACGCTGGTGTTTTCAGCGACCGCCGTGCCGCAGCACGTGGAGGTGGCGGAGCCGTTATGGGTTCCAAGAACCTAAAAGCTGTGGCTGTGAAGGGAAATCAAAAGGTTCCCATAGCTAACAATGAATTATTCCAGCAGGCTTTGAAGGCTCAGGTTGCTGCTTATAGGGGCAATCCCATGTACGACATGATGCACACCACGGGTACGCAGGCATCAGAGCTTACCGCGGTGCTGGGTATGTATCCTTGGAAAAACTTTAGGGAAGCACCGGGACCTGAATGGGAAAAATTACAAGCTTCGGAGTTCAACAAGCTTCGTGTGCGTAAGATGGGCTGCCAGAACTGCATGGTACGTTGCAGCCAAATAACAAAGGTATGGGATGGACCCTATGAAGGTGTGTGGAGCGAAGGTCCTGAGTATGAAACATTGTGGTCTTTTTCCGGTCCCCTAGGAAAAGCTGAAATAGGGCTCACCGTGTTAGCAGACAGACTTTGTGACGAACTTGGGTTGGACACGATTTCAGCAGGGCAGACTATCGGTTTTGCGTATGAGCTTTATGAAAAAGGCATAATAACAAAGGAAGACACTGACGGTTTAGAGCTTGTCTATGGCAATATCGAACCCGTACCGAAGCTTATCGAAATGATCGCCCGTAGAGAAGGTTTCGGCAACGTGTTGGCTGAGGGCACAAAGGGTATGGCAGAGAAGTACAATCAAGGCTCTGAGTCCTATGCTATTCAGGTCAAAGGATTAGAATTACCTGCCTATGACCCAAGAGGAGCCAAGGCCCATGGCTTGAACTTGGTTACTTCTCCGCTGGGCGCTGACCATAACTACGGTTACGGTGCTCAGGAGCTATTTGGTGTTCCCATACCACACCCTGTGGATCGCTTTGCCGTGGAAGGAAAAGGAGAGATAGCGAAGTTTAACCAGGACTGGGCAGCGTTTACGGAGACGGGTATCCTTTGCACGTTCGCATCGTTGATGACCGGGCCGGACATCTTCAGCCAACTTCTGTATGGCGCTACCGGGGTGGAAGAATTTGCCGATCCAAACTACATGTGGGTAGTAGGGGAGCGCATAGTAAACTTGGAACGCATGTTTAATGCTCGTGAAGGCTTTACCAGAGAAGACGATAAAATGCCAGAACGCATTGTGAAGGAACCTCTGCCCTATGGTCCTTCTGCCGGCCAGGTGTTTGAACAAGATGAGCTACTTGATGAATACTACGAGGCACGCGGTTGGGACAAGGTGACCGGGATTCCTAAGGCAGAAAAACTTCGTGAACTTGGGCTAGACTTTACTCTGGATTACGCAGCTCAGTGAGGCTAGCATGCTGGTAAATGTACTGTATTTTGGTCATCTGAGGGAAGCTACGTCAAAGGAGAAAGAAACTTTGGAAGTGTCCTCAGAGGCTACGCTGGGAACTTTGATAGAGCTTTTGGAGCAAAAATATGGGCCAGAGTATAGAAGAGCTATGGATGCTATAAGAGGTCTCCGGATACTTATAGATGGCAGAGACAGTAGCATTTTAGGTGGCACTGACGCGTCTTTGAAGGAAGGCTGCACGGTGGTGTTTCTACCGCCCATTGCTGGCGGGTAACGTGTGCGTCCACTACTCCTATGGAGGAGCCTTTTCCTCTAAGAGGGAGGAAGCATTTGCTTCCTCCCTCTTTTATTACACGTTGAAATATCTATTGATTTCCCAAGGATGGACCTGTTTTCTATACGCTATCCACTCTGCTTCCTTTGCTTGTAAGAATTTCTGGTAAGCGAAATCCCCTAAAACTTCCTTGTTTATGGGATCGTCTTCGAAGGCTTTTATTGCACTTCCCAAATCAGCTGGCAAAGAATCTACGCCATTACGTTGGCGCTCCTCTTCAGTCATCTCATAAAGGTTGTCTGTTAACGGTTCTGGTGGTGTCAGGTTCTTTTTTATGCCATCAAGCCCTGCCATTAAAATAGCAGCAAAGGCGAGGTACGGATTTGCCGATGTATCTGGGCTTCTTAGCTCAATACGTGTGCCGTTTTCCCTCCGAGCAGGTACTCTTATCAGGGGGCTACGATTGGCAAAAGACCAAGCGATGTTTACAGGTGCTTCATGATGTGGTACGAGCCTCTTATAAGAATTAACAGTGGGGTTCAAGAGCAAGGTGATGCCCTTTATGTGTTCAATGAGACCTGAAATGAATTGTTTAGCAACCTGGCTAAGTTGATGTTCTTCTTTGGGGCCGTAGAATGCGTTACCTCCTTTCTCATCTGATAAGGATAAGTTAACATGCATACCTGAACCGTTTATGCCGTAGATGGGTTTGGGCATGAAAGTAGCCTGCAGACCAAACTGTGTAGCAATGACTTTTGTTACAGCTTTCAAAGTCATAACGTTGTCAGCGCTTTTAAGGGCCCTGTCGTAGCGAAAATCTATCTCATGTTGGTGTGGTGCTGCCTCATGGTGTGATGCTTCTATGTTGAATCCCATATCCTGAAGTGCCACAACGATACTTTGACGTGCATCTTCGCCCTTATCCAACGGTTCTAGGTCAAAATAATCAGCTGTATCGTCAAGCTCCAGGTTATGTTTTCCTTCTTTTCCATTAGGAAACAAAAAGAACTCCATTTCAGGCCCTACATTTAGCGTATAACCCATTTTGCTTGCTTCTTGCTCTGCGTGACATAAAATGCGTCTTGGGTCCCCTTCAAATGGTTCACCGCTGGGTCTGTGCACAAAACAGATGAAACGCGCAACTTTTTTTGGATAGTCTTTCCAGGGCAATATGGCAAAAGTGGATAAATCGGGTACAAGACACATGTCTGATTCCCCGATGCGCACGAAGCCTTGTATGGAAGAGCCATCAAACATAACTTTCCCAGCAAAGATGTTCTGAATTTCTGTTACTGGTACCGATACTGCCTTCAATGTGCCCAAGAGATCTGTGAACTGCAGGTATATGAATCTTATAGATTCTTCATCAAGAGTTCTAAGTATGTCCTCTTCTATTGTTCTCAAGTAGCAAGCCTCCCTTATTTAAATAAAGAGAATTTTAATACAATAATTTTCACTGAATTTTTAAAGAAATGTTACGATCCCCTGCCGGGAAAGCCAACCCTTTCAAGGGTGGGATGAAAGGCATGCTGGCTTAGACTGTTAGATATGGTGTAGAGAAGTAATATTTGTAGTATATAGTATAATAAAAAAGCTTGGCCTGGGTCTTGAACAGGCCGTAGGGCTGGACCGGCCCGAACTCAAGCCTCCGGAGAGGGATGCCGCTGCGCGGATACTGGGGAGCAACCCCTACATCCGCGTAAGCTTTCCTCGGTGAAAGAGGAAGCTCACCCCTTTAGGGGTGGGAGGAGGTCACGTGGGTATCTATAATGCACTAAATGTTCCACGTGGAACATTTACAGAAAGATGAGGGTTAATGAGGCTTATTCAGACCACTTTTGTTGAGGTGAGTACGGAGCATATAGTGATTCTATTTCGTTAGGTTTTCCATCCCAAAGCTCTTTAGGAATGGAGCGCAGGAAAGGTGAAGGTCTTGCCATTTGTTCAAAACCATTTCCCCAAGGTTGTTTGTAAGGAACGTAAAAAATCAAATGCTCTTTGGCTCGCGTCATGGCTACATAAAGAAGACGACGTTCTTCTTCTTTTTCGGCTGTGGTCACAGACAAGCTGTGAGGGAAGAACCCATCAGTAACGTAATACAGGATGACAGCTTGGAACTCCAATCCTTTTACACCGTGAACCGTGGAAATAGCAACACCTTCCACTCCACCATTGTTTTCGCGTGTCCCCAAAGCCGATCGCTGTAAAAAATCATCCATGTCAGCGCTCTCTTCGGCAATTGAGATCAATTGCTTGACGTTTTCTGTTCGCTCGATGTATTCTTCCTCAGACTTACTTATGCTTCTGAAGTGGTCCAACAGATTTTCCTGTTCCATCACAAGGTAAATGGCTTGAGAAGGCTCGGCAATTTCCTGAATTGTTTGAATGAGGGTATATAGGCTCTCTAAGTAATCGTTCATGGATAGCTTCTTAAACAGAAGCGACTCTACCGCGGCTTTCAGGGCTTCCAACAGTGTTAGCTTGTTCTCTTCGGCAAAGTTGAACAATTTTTCTAAGCTCGCTGTTCCAAAGCCTCTCTTTTTCATAGTCAAAATGCGTTTCAAACTTACTCGATCCATGGGGTTTCTACTCAGCCTCAAATAAGCAAGAATGTCTTTTATCTCACGGCGAGCAAAGAAAGGCACGCCCCCAATGATGTGGTATTGTATATTCCTGGTGGCAAATTCTCGTTCCACACGCGCGGTCAAAGCTCGTGTACGCATCAGAACGGCAATTTCTTCGTATGGTATGCCCATCTTGTGCAACCTTTGTACTTCAAACGCTGCTGTTATGGCGGCGTCAGCATCGTCAAAAGGTCTTCTCAAAATAAGCTTGTTGCCTGCCCCCTTAATACTCTCCAATTTTCTTTCAAAGAGCGCTGATGGGCTGTCGTTAATTAAAGCCGAAGCTGAATCCACAATGGTCCTATTGCTTCTGTAGTTCAAATCCAAGAACACAACTTCTGGATTGTAATCATCGATGAAACGCTTTATGTTGTAATACTCGGCAGCCCGGAAACCGTAAATGGATTGATCGGGGTCCCCTACAATAGTGACGTTGTTCATGGCGGAATAGTTTGGGTTTGTCATATAAAGGAGCATCTGGTACTGCGCAAAGTTTGTGTCCTGGAACTCATCCACCATGACTAAGTCGAATAGACCGGCAATCATCTCCCTAAGTTCAGGCCTATCTTCCATGCGCTGCGCCAAGACCATGATGAGATCATCAAAATCCAGGGCTTGACTCTGTTCTTTTAATCTTTCGTATGTCATGAACACTTGGTGCACAGTATCGAAATAATAGCCCCATGAACCGTAACGCTGCCTGATGAATTCAGGAAACGTGTTGCAGTCAAACATCCTTGCCTTCGCAGCGGAAATGTGATTGAGTACGTCATTTGGCCTAAATTTCTTTGTATCCATGTTCATCTGCTTTAGGATGTCTTCAATGAGGCCCTTACTGTCATCGTCATCATAAATAACAAAGTTTTGGCTAATCCCGGCATAGGGGGCAAAGTACCTGAGCATTCTTGCCGCGAAGCTGTGCATGGTTGCTGCAAAAATGCGGTCGCCTTCAGGAATAAGCCTTCCTAGGCGTTCCTTAAGCTCATCAGCAGCCTTATTGGTAAAAGTTATTGCCAAAATGCGTTCTGGAGGCAGATGCCACTCCTTGACAGCAAAAAGAGCTCTATAAGTTAGCACCCTTGTCTTGCCCGAACCAGGCCCTGCTATGATGGCAAGGGGGTTTGGAGGGGCAGTTACTGCTTGCTTTTGCGCCTCATTTAGCTTACTTAAATCCACAGAATCCACATTTTCATTATAATTGAGAAAGCCTCCGATGTGGGATCGGAGGCTTAAAGTTAAGTGATTATGCGATGGGGAAGGGGGAATCAAATTTTCTTGTGGCAGAGCCACCAGTCGTAGCAGTTGGGCTGGTTCATACGCTCTTCTGCACCTTTAATGTCTGGCGGTAGAGGGATGATAACTTCATCACCCATGAGTTCGTTGTTAGGCCAGTTAGCTGGAATAGCCACGTGATTGGCATCAGCTGTCTGGAAAGCTTTGATCATCCTGATGATTTCATCGATGTTTCTGCCAATTTCCTGTGGGTAATAAAGAATGGCTCTGATAATGCCCTTGGGGTCCACGATGTAAACCGCTCGGACTGTGTTCGTACCTTTAGCAGGGTGTATAAGCCCAATAGCCTTTGCAACGCGACCTAATTCATCTGCAATGATGGGGAATTGAATTTCTACATCCAGATTTTCTTTTATCCACTGAACCCACTTAATGTGTGATGGTACCTGGTCCACTGATAGTCCGATGAGCTCTGTGTTTAAAGCCTTGAACTCATCGAATCTCTTCTGGAATGCTACGAATTCTGTAGTACAGACCGGAGTGAAATCTCCCGGGTGACTGAAGAATACTACCCATTTTCCGTTGAAATCGTCGGGTAGTTTCATGGGGCCAAATGTGGTTTTTACCTCCAACTCAGGAAACTTATCACCGATTAACGGCATTCGCGTTTGCTCCTCAAACATGTACTATCACTCCCTTCCTGGTGCTACTAGTTCTAGTATACCCAATTTTTGACTTATTCAAAACATGGAGCACCAGAATGATACTTATTCTCAAAAAGCAGCTTCTTCAAATGCGGATTAAAAAGAAAAGAGCCTCCGACGGGGGGAATCGGAGGCCGGGAGTTAAGTAACTATGAGATGGGGAAGGGGGGCTGTGGTCGGGACGGAGCGGGAGGTGCAGTGCCCATACCTACCACAAAGGTTATATTTCAACCTTCCACTGCTTTTATTATACCCTTATTCCCATACTTAAAACACATCTTCCTAAACAATCATTTAATAAGCAATGGTGCTCAGGTACTTTAAGCCGTCGTCAGGGAATACTGTTACCACATGTGCTAAATTGTATTTTTCTTTTATTCTTAAAGCGGCTATGAAGTTTGCCCCGGAGGATATGCCTACTGAATATCCCTTAGCACTGAGCATTTTTACACCTTCCAGTGCTTCGTCTCCTGTCACGGTAATAATCTCATCCACTAGATCTTTATCAAATACAGTGGGTATGAAGCCTGCTCCTATGCCCTGTATGATGTGGCTTCCAGCTTTTCCACCGGAAAGCACAGGGGATTCTGCAGGCTCCACAGCAATGACTTTTACTCTATTCCCCAGAGCTCTTCTCAGCGCTCTGCCTACGCCTGATATGGTTCCACCACTGCCTACGCCTGCAACGAAAGCATCCACTTCCCAGTCTGTTTGTTTAAGTATTTCGGGGCCGGTGGTGAGTTCATGAGCCAGCACATTGAAAGGATTATTAAACTGGTCGGGAATGTAAGCTTGGTACTGCTCCTGAAGCTGTTTGGCTTTCTCTATGGCACCTGGAATGCCTTCTTCAGCGGGTGTTAGGATAACTTCAGCTCCGTAACTTTGGGCCAACTTTACCCGTTCGGGGGTAACAGAAGCTGGCATGGTGAGAATGACTTTTATGCCAACCTGTGAACCCAAGGCAGCTAGCGAGATCCCTGTATTGCCTGAAGTTGGTTCTACCAGGGTACCTCCTGGTTGTATCAAGTTTTCTTTTAGAGCATGCATGAGCATGAAATAAGCTGGTCGGTCTTTTATGCTGCCTGTGGGGTTAAAGCGCTCCAGCTTTGAGTAAATACCGTACGGCTCAATACGTGCCAAAGGAGTTTCCACAATGCCTATCATGCTACCACCTCCTTTATGCAGTCCTGCTTAACCACCTTAGCAGGTACACCTACTACAGTACTGTAAGGGGGCACATCTTCCACCACAACGCTTCCTGCACCGATGCGTGCACCATCTCCCACATTAATGGCACCAAGCAATGTGGCACCTGCGCCAATAAAAACATTCTTTCCCACCTGCGGATGCCTTTTGCCTGTGGTGATGTTCTTTGCTCCCAAAGTTACACCATGGTATACCACCGTGCCCGAACCAACCTTGGCTGTGCTTCCAATAACAACCCCAATACCGTGATCAATGACTACACCTGGCTCAATTTCAGCTGCGGGGTGAATATCTACAGCATAGAGCACGCGGCTTATGAAGTGCATAAACGCTGATACATTCCTAAAACCTGCTATGTAGAAAGCGTGAGCATACCTGTAAAGACGTAAACTCCTAAAGCCTGCATGGAATCTAATATCTGCGGGGGTTTCAATGGAAGGATCGCTCTTTAGAAGAGCTTGACGATCTTCCTTAAGAGCGTTTCTTGCCTTTTTAAGTTCTGTTCCCAATATGTACAACCGCATCCCATTTCACGTCGCCTCCTAATGCTTTATGCTAGCGCACTAAGTTGCTCTGATTTTGTTACGTTATAGTGTATACCCAAAGCAGGTCATTTATATGAAAAACCAATGCTAAGCGAACAAAAAAAACGCACAACGTTTTTCTTAACATTTCAAAAAAGGACGCAGCCTACCTAAATGGTAGGCTGCACTAGGAAAGTGTGAGGATGGTCTTTGTTTCTCTATTCCACTGTGTCCTTCAAGCTGTTAAGGTATTCCATATCCACAGGCGAGATTTCAAAATCCACATCAGCATTTTCTTTTATGCGGTTAGGTGTAGTAGATTTAGGCAGCGGAAGAGCATTTCTCTGGATAACGTACCTGATGCAGATTTGTGCCACTGTTTTGTTGTATTTGTCAGCAATTACCTTAATGGCGTCATTTTCAATGAGTCTGCCTGTGGCTAAAGGCGAATATGCCTCAACCAGAATGCCGTTTTGCTGACAGAACTGGGTAATTTCTTCTTGCGTGTTTCCTATGAAAAACCTTATTTGGTTTACCATGGGTTTTATGCTGCAGTTGTCCATGAGCACTTGAAGGTATTCCACATCAAAGTTGGACACACCTATGGCGCGTATGCGTCCACTCTTGTGCAGTTCTTCCATGGCGTGCCATACTTCTATGTTCTCTTTTTTGTAGTCCTTACCTTTTTCGTTCCAAGGCCAGGGCCAGTGAATTAGGTACAAATCCAAATAATCCATGTTCAGGTTCCTAAGGGTTCTTTCAAAATAATCCAAAGTTCCATCATAGGTCTTTACATCAGCAGGTAGCTTGGAAGTAACAAAAATCTGGTCCCGCCGGATACCAGATTCTCTTATGGCCTTTCCTACGCTTTCTTCATTGCCATAGACGTAAGCTGTATCCACGTGTCTGTAGCCAACCTGAAGAGCATAAGAAACGGAGTTATAGGCCACATCTCCATTAGGGATCTGCCAGGTACCGAAACCAACCTTGGGAATTCTTACGCCGTTACTAAGCTCATACATGTCTGTAAGCACACTCATAACGTTTACCTCCCTTGTGAATGCGTATTTGTCTGTATGACAGTATTATTCATACCGCAAAATGGTAGATTATTATACTAGTTTGCACTGATGATTTGTAACAAAAAATTTACGCTTTTTCGGCTGAGGACTAAAATACTTTTCGAATGTTAATGTGGCTCTGTATAAGGCAGAGGAACAGCAAGGACGTACCGGACGCTAGGGTGCCGACAATTATGAAAAGACATGGCCTTAAGAAGAGTATTAGATGTACACGGATGATGTAAACTGCTATAAGTGAAATTAGGGGGATAGAAGAATGGGATTGTTTTCTGATGATGAACGAAAAAGAGAAAAGCAAGAGCGAGAACGAAAGAAACAGGAAATGTTAGCTTTATATGGTATGCAACTTCCATTTGCAAGTATAAGCACACCCTACGTAGAGGGCAACCTTGCATTTCCTCTAAATAGCTTTGTTGACTTGACTGGTTATGAAAAAGGCATCCTATTACACCAAGGTAGGCTTTTCGGAGAAGGCGTTAGTCAATTCATATACTATGATCACTTGGAACCTATCGCTATAAAGACCGAGGAGGAGGTGTATAGAGACGTATCTTTAGGAAAGCTTATATTATTCGGTCCGTTAGCCTTTGGCATGAAAAACAAGAGAGTAGAAAGGAAAAGGTATTTATTGCTCAGTTTTGATGAGTATTTCGGTATTTTTACTTGCGGCTTTGGATGTCCAACTTTCGTTCTGAATGTTAATGAAGCAAGAATGAAATACCTTAACTCTCTCAATAAAGAGGATGCTACAAGCTGACATGCTTTAGCGCTTCAACGATGCAATCGCCATTTGAAAATCAGCAGAATAGCGAATCAAATCATCTTTTTGCTTTTTCAGCATAGTTCTTATCGGTGCTTCCTAGTACAAATTTAAATCACTACTTACTTATAGGTGGCTTAAAGTGTTTTTCCCTTTTGAGTCTGGATTATGTTATAAACTTTCCACCTAAGTAGGAGGTGAGAGCAGATTGCCACCATCTAGAAGAAGAAATAAAAGCAAAGTAGTTGTGCCCATAGTTACCAACAAAAATGACGAAGATAAGTGGGTAAGGTGTGCCGAGTGTAAAAGGCTCATTTATTATAAAGACCTTTTTGATAATTTGAAAGTGTGCCCTTACTGCGGTTATCACTTTAGGCTAACGGCTGGCGAGAGGATCGACATGGTAGTTGACCCAGGCACCTTTGAAGAGTGGTGCTAAAGCTTACTGCAAGAACTTTTTAGGGGAAGCTTGCTTCGTTTTCGCGCTTTATTACTTTCATGTAATGGGCAATGGTTGCCCCTATGTCGGGAAGGATTCGCCTCACACCTAAACTATGTGAGATCTATTTCTTGCCATAGCAGTTTTTTGGATATGTTCCACTTTCTCAGTTTTCCTGCCGGACTTTTAAGTACCACCGCTTCAAGCTGTCGTAAGGTACTGCACCTGTGAGCATGCCATCATTTGCTGCTAAGGTGGGGGTTGCTTCCACCCCAAGCTCCAAGGCTCGGTCTATGTCAAGACGCAGCAAGTATTTAACTTGTTCGCCTCTTAGGTCGGCGCTAAACTTTTCCACATCCAAGCCAAGTTCTCTGGCAATGTCGGCTAGAACATCAAAATCAGCAATGTTTCTGCACAGTGTGAGGTGTGCTTCTTGAACTTTGTCGAAGTAATCCCAGTGCATTGCTTGACCACCTTGAAGCTCAGCTGCTTTGCACGCCAATAAGGCTGGAGTGGAGTAGGGGTAATCAAAGTCTCTTTGCTCCATGAGTTCTGCGTTTATGCGGTGTTCATCATCATTCATATTGGCAGCTTTCCAATGCTGAAGTATGTCCCTTTTGCCTTTTTCTTTGCTGCCAAACATTTGGACAATGTCGTTTGGCTCTGGGGCTAAAGGAAAGCTACGATGTATCACTTTAATGTCAGGAAATTCCTCTGTTAAGCGCCTTAAACGTGGAGAGAGGGCGTAGCACCAGGCACAAAGTACATCATGGAAAAACTCTATCTCCATTCAGTTCATGCCTCCTTTAAAAGGCTAAACTGCTTCATACTTTACCGCCTTTTATGTAAGTTTATACCAAGCCAGCTACCTGATGCCACTGCCCTCTGACTTTGTCTTATGTTCTTAACACGAGGGAGGTGCTGAAATCTTCAACAACTCGCGTAAGTTCATCCGTTAGCTGACCAAACTCGCCATTATTAGATGTTCTTTGTATAGTTTCCATGAGCACATCACCAACTAAGATGCCGTCAATGTTGTCTGCGTCTTTGGTAAGCTTCTTAGCAAGTATGGGATCTCTCAGCTCAATACCTAGGCAAAGAGGCAAGTTTGTGATTTGTTTTACTTGCTTGGCAAAGTCGTTAAGCTGATTAACGAATGCTGTTTCATTTTCTGCTGGCCCCATCATTAAGTAGACGAATCCGCCACCGCTGGCTATAATAGCCTTTATTCTCTCTTGGGGAGCAGGAACCACTATGGGTACCAGCGGTACGCCTATGGCATCCAGTTTTGATTTCAAGGTACCATTTTCTTCAAGTGGCAGGTCGGGAACCACAACTGCGTCTACGCTTGCTTCTTTGCATGACTGCACAAACCTGTCTTCTCCATAGCCAAATATGGTGGTGTAGTAGGCTCTGAGTATGATAGGCAAAGTAGTTTGTTCTCTGAGCTTGCTAAGAGATTGAAAGAACTTCTCCACAGTAAAACCGTTTTCTATGGCTCTTTTAGAGAGTATTTGAACTACTGGAGCATCACCCACGGGATCTAAGAAAGAAATTCCTACTTGCACCATGTTTGCTCCGCCATCCTCTAAAGCTTTAACGATGAGGCTTAAGCTTTGTAAACTGGGATATCCTGCCGTGATATAGGCGATAAGCACTTTTCTACCTTCACGGTTTATTTCCTCGAAAGCTTTTTCTATTCTGGTGTTTTTGTTTTCCATTACATGGCCCTCCTTCGTTTTCCACCTAAATTTCCTCAATGCCTTTCATCTTTGCCACTTGCTGCACGTCTTTGTCTCCTCTGCCTGATAGGTTCACAATGATGATCTGATCTTTGCTCAGCTTTGGCGCCAGTTTTACAGCGTATGCCACGGCGTGGGAACTTTCTAAGGCAGGGATGATGCCTTCTACACGTGACAGAAGTTCAAAGGCTGCCAATGCTTCTTCGTCGGTGGCGCTTTCATACTTGGCTCTGCCGATGTCTTTAAAATAGCTGTGTTCAGGCCCCACACCCGGGTAGTCCAGGCCTGCTG
>DMVM01000027.1 GCA_003476705.1 Coprothermobacter sp. | reverse complement strand
GGGGAAAGAAACTCATTCTTCACGAGCAAAATGTGATTCCTGGAAGAGCCAATCGCTTTATGGCCGGTATGGCGGATTTGATTTTTCTTGCCTTTGAGGAGTCAAGGGTATTCTTCCATAGTCACGATTGGAGCAAGCTGGTGTTTGTGGGGATGCCCGTAAGAGAGCCTACAACTGATGCTGAAGAGCTCAAGAAAAGTATGCGCGTTCGAAAGCCAATACTTTTGGTGACTGGAGGAAGTCAAGGTTCAGCATTCCTAAACTTTCTTACGAAAGAAGTGCTTATGGAATTGCGGGACAAGTACTTCATCGTGCATCAGTGTGGTGCACTTGAAGATGAGCGTTTCATGCAAAGCTACATTAGAGCGCAATCATTGCCTGATTTGCAGAATTATGTAGCTGCTGCAGATGTGGTTATTGCCAGGTCTGGTTCATCAACACTTCATGAATGTTTGCACTTTGGCACACAGGCTGTTTTCTTTCCCATGGCGTATTCCACTGACCGGCATCAGTGGGCAAATGCGGAAGTATTCAAACAGAAATATGGTTATCCTTTTTTCTGGGAACATGTGGTAAAACCCAGTGAACTACTCTCTCTAGTGGAAGAACTGTTGGGTAAAGGTCGCAGAAATCCAGTAGAGGTCTTTAATTCAAGCGATTTTGTGGAAGCAGTTAGGAGGGTGGTTTCATGAACATAGTTGTACTTTTCGGAGGTACGTCGCCTGAGAGAGAGATTTCCTTAAAGAGCGGCGAGAACATAGCAGCGACGCTTCGTGCTCGTGGACACCAAGTTGAAACACTGGACACTGCAGTTCCTAGCTTTGTAGAACAACTTCTGCAGTTAAAACCAGATTGTGTTTTTCCAGCTCTACATGGTGCCGATGGTGAGGACGGCAAGATTCAAGGCCTTCTGAGTATACTACGCATTCCCTATGTTGGTTCTGATGTGCGAGCATCAGTAATTACCATGGATAAGTATTTGACAAAACTGGTAACTTTGCAGAGCGAAATTCCTACACCATCTTTCATATATGTGTATGACCAAGATTCAGTTCCCGATTATTGGAGCGCTGAACGTAAACTGGGTTCACCGTTCATAGTTAAGCCTTGTGATGTTGGATCCACCATAGGGCTCAGCTTGGTTCGCAGTGCAAGCGAGTACGAGGTAGCATTGGAAGAAGCCTTTCGCTTCAGTGACAGGCTTCTACTAGAGGAGTTCATTGATGGTTTCGAAATAACGGTTGGTTTGTTCAGGTTAGGGGAGGATTTTTTGGTGCTTCCGCCCATATATGTGGTAAAGCCTGATAGGATTTTTGACTATGATACGAAGTATAGACCAGGCGGTGCCAAACACGAGTACGACTTACCTATTTCAGTGGAAGCCCGTGAAAGGTTGACTTCTTACTCAAAGCGCATATGCAAGATTGTAGGTATTGGTGGAGTAGCACGTTTGGACTACATTGTAAAAGATGAAACGCCATATCTTTTGGAGATTAACAGTATTCCGGGCATGACTGCAGAAAGTTTAGTACCTGACGAGGTGCGTCATGCCGGCAGGGATTTTGGCGAGTTTTTGGAAGATTTGATAAAAGATGCGCTATAGCATGGTTGTAGCGGGTATCATATTACTAGTGGTATTTGTTGGATCTGCTTACTTTGTTACTTACAAACCCTGGATGTTTGTTTTCAACGTTCCTGAGTATAGTAATTACGAGAAATCTTGGTCAGGCCAGAAGAATTTGAAGGAAATAGTAGGTTTTTATGTTCCCGGTATGTCAACTGTACAGTTTGATTTACGCAAAAGACAGATCAGTATGAATCTGGTCTTAACAAAACCCGAAGGATGCGTAGTAGTAAACGGTGACACGTTGGTGTTCGTCGGGGCTAAGACCATTGAAGGAGATCTGTACTCAGCAAAGGTGTTGAAAGAATGCGTTACCGTGGACGCATGGGATGAGAGCAGAATGAAAGTTACAAATGCACTAAAAGCTCAAGGCATAACGCCCATTGCTATTAAGTTCAGTGATGGTTTCTTTGAAGTTACTGGTAAGCGGCAATGCGGCAATGGCGTTATTAAGGTAACCGTGGAAAACTTGGATAAACTGGGCTTCATAAAAGACTTTTGGGGTGATTGCCAATATCATGAATACAGGCTTTTGTATGATAGTGGAGCGGTTTTGAAATGAAACGGGCAAGTTATTGGATAATTTTGCTGCTTACGTTGTTCATTTGCTTCATTCTGGGTTATCAGCGTAGCGTCGTTGCACGGAGTTCTTATGTGTTGACTAGCCGAAAAGGACAACTTATCGCACAAATTGAGCAGAAGGAAAATGATCTGAACCGCCTTAAAGAAGAAGTGCAAAGCTTGACAGAAGAAGTAGCTTCTTTCCCTCAGGTGGCACCTAGTACGGAGCTGCAGGTGAGGTTGGCTGAGCAAGAGGAGAAACTCGGGTTTTCTGAACTTAAGGGACCAGGGCTCATAATAACTTTGGCGGACTCAAAGCAAAAGCCAAAACCTGATGATGATCCTAACTACTACATCGTGCATGATTGGCAGATAAGGAATTTGATACGTTTTCTTCTCCGGGTTGGCGCCGATGGCGTTGCGGTTAACGATCAGCGGATTGTGTTTAATTCAGAGATTGTCTGTGCTGGCCCCATTATCATAGTGAACGGTCAAAGGTTGTCGCCTCCTTATCGCATTTTTGTTGTAGGCGATCCTAAGTTGCTTCAGGAAAAGCTAGAAAGTTTTCCTGATCTGGAGCTGTTAAAGGCCCTTCGCGACACCTATGGCTTGGTTTTCCAGCTTGAGACTTCGCCCAGTGTTTCTTTGCCAGGTCGACCTGTGGAGGTGCTAATGAGTGCGAAATAAGTGGCTTCTCTTTGTGGCTGTAGCAATAATGGTGCTTGTTTCGGCTTTTGGCATGGGTTTCTCCAGAAGTGCGCAACAAGTTGACCTAAATTCGCTTTCGGAAAGTGATTTGGCTATGCTTTATGCAAAATCATTAGATGAAATTAATAGGTTGGAATCTGCAAAAGAAGTCCTACTGGAAAAGCTTAAGGAGCTAAAGAGCACGAGCCATGATATTGATTCACTGAATCGTCAACAAACAGAGATGCTTGCTCGTTTGGAGTCTCTATCCTGCGATGCCCCTTTAACCGGTTCTGGCATAACTATCAGGGTCTATGTTCCTGAGGGTGCGTTCCTAAGTTGGGATTGGGCCGTAACGCTTGTAAACAATGCCTACAGCGCTGGCGCACTGGGTGTGTCTGTGAACGATGTAAGGCTTAGTCCTAAGTGGTACGCCACTTATGAAAGTGGGCAATTGTTTGTGGAGGGCAAAGCGTTGAGTTCGCCATTTGTTTTTGATATTGTGGGAGAACCAGAATCCATATTGTCAGCTATGTACTTGCCAAGTGGCGTATTTGACACACTACAGGTATGGGGGGTTAGAATAGAACATGAGCTCAAACCAGAACTCACAATCCAGAAATGCAATCGTTAGAAATCTAGCACTAGCTGTTTCGGTTATTGTAGTGGCAGTTATAGGCTTTTACTTTGGCATGAAGTTTGGTCAGCGTAGTTCTTTTTCTGCCTCACAAGTTCGTTACATAGGAGTTCTGGTACTTGTTGTGCTCGATGCCATATTTGGTGGTATAAGAGCAGAAATACAAGACATGTTTGACATCGTCATATTCACGTCAGGTATTGCCGTGGGTGGTTTAATGGCCGTTTGGCTTTTGTTCTTAGGAGATTTGTTTGGTATAGATTTAAGTTTGGCAGCTGTGGTAACGTTTGGAGGTCGCATATTCCAAAATGTGTCTATTATCAGGAGAATATTAATTGAGAAGATAAGGAGGGCAAGGTGATGGAGGAACGTATTCCAGATTTGTGGGAGGGTATCCAGGCTCAAATAAAAGTAGTGGGCATCGGAAGTGCTGGAAACAATGCTCTAAATCGCATGATACTTGGAGGTATTGATGGTGTGGAGTTTATTGCCATGAATACGGATGTTCAGGCTTTGTCAAAGTGCTTGGCGCCACAGAAATTGAATTTGGGGCCAAAATTGACCCGCGGTTTGGGAGCTGGCTTAGATCCTGAAAAGGGGAAAGCAGCTGCAGAGGAAAGTGTTGAAGAAATTAAGAAACTTCTTGAAGGCGCCGATTTAGTTTTCATCACAGCTGGCTTGGGTGGTGGCACGGGCACTGGAGCGTCGCCAATTGTGGCTAGGGTGTCAAAAGATTTAGGTGCTCTTGTGGTTGCTGTGGTCTCAAAGCCTCATGCGTTTATCGAGGGGACGACACGTTACAAGATTGCGGAAGAAGGACTTCGACAACTGGCTGAGCACGTAGATGCGCTAATTCCCATATCCAATGAAAACATTTTCAAAATGGGTAACTCTGAAATGACTTTGGATGAAGCATTTGGTTTAGGAGACCAGGTGCTTATGCAGGGTGTTAGAGGTATTTCGGAAATCATACTAAAGCCAGGGTTCATAAACGTTGATTTTGCAGATGTACGTATGGTACTCGAGAATGCGGGCACGGCTGTAATGGGCATAGGAAGTGGCACAGGAGACAATAGAGCAGAGAAGGCAGCACAACAGGCGATTTCTTCGCCCCTATTGGAGTTTAGGCCAACTGGTGCTAGCAGGCTGTTATATAACATAACTGTGAAGCCTGGAAACATTACTACCAAGGACATATCCAGTATTGCGGAGATATTCGAACAAATTGTCAGTGACGATGCGCTCATTAAGTTTGGTGTGGTGTACGACGAAGAGTTGGAGGACAATAAGATCGAAGTAACACTCATCGCTAGTGAATTTAAGAACGAAAACACCAGAGCAGCCACTTTTGGTACTTCTAAAGAACAGCCAGTAAAAGAAGTTAAGCGAGTTACCATACCAGAAATCTTTGGTAGATGACTTGGAAGGAGCAACAAGAGCTTAAACGTATTAAAGCCAGTGAGCGTTGGCTTCGGCAACCCCGCTTTTACGGGGCTGATACCGAACTTGTAGTGTTTCCAGGTCCTTACAATGTTGGTATTGCGAACCTGGGGTACCAGTTTCTGTTAGGTAGGTTATTGCAGCTTAACAAGTCTTTTGACCGTTTCTTCATTGATCCTCGCTTGTCCTCGACTAAAAGTCTTGATACGGAAAGGGCCCTTGTGGACTATGGTCGATGGGATGTAACACTACCATTTGAAGAAAACCTTCTAGAGCTCATAAAACTGCTCACGAAGCTTGATATTCCCCTGGAAGCATCGGTTAGGGATAATCCTGTGCTAAATGCGGGTGGCGCCATGGCTCTTATCAACCCAGAGCTGGTATCCTTTATTGCTGATGAAGTGTTCGTGGGTGAGGCTGACGAAGAATGGCCAGAGAAAAGAAATAGGGCAGAACATAAAGTGGCAAAAACCTTTGGCGTGCATTCAGTGGTTACAAGTTCCCAGAGTGTATTTAGAGACACCATGCTAGTGGAAATCGCACGTGGGTGTATGTGGTCTTGCAAATTCTGTTTCTACAGGCAGGCTTATGGTGCTATCAGGTTCGTACCAAAAGAAAGAGTGCTGAACACCATGACAATGCTTAAAGAACAAGGTTTTGAAAAAGTTGGATTCGTTGCTGCTAACGTAAGCGATGTTCCTTGGTTTAGAGATATTTTGAACTATGGAAGGGATCTTGGCATGAGAGTTAGTGTCTCTTCATTCGCTGTAGAAACACTATCACAGGAGGTCATGGGGCTTTTGAGAACGCTTGGCGTACAGCAACTCACTCTGGCTGTGGAACACGGTGATGAAAAGGTAAGAAAGCAACTTGGCAAACCCTTCTCCGATGAGGATCTAATAAATACGTTAAAAGCGGCAGAAGCGTTGGGATACAGAGGTGTCAAACTTTATTTCATAGACGGAATCACACCTAATTGGAGATTCAATGCAGAGAGCGCAAGTAAACTTCTAAATGATATTAGAAAAGCTGTGAAAATGTCCATTAAGGTATCAGCGTCCGTGTTTGTGCCAAAACCAGGCACTGCAATGAAGGACGATATGTTCCCACCAGAACAGCTCGTCGATATGGAAAGAAAGATGCTTTTGAGCGGCTCTGCTGGAATTACCTTTGCCTTTGAGCCTTACTGGGAAGCTCAGAAGGAATTTGTTATGAGTCGTCTAAGGCCGGAAGATTTACCCACGTTTGTGTCAATTTTAAATGAAAAGGGTGAACGGAAGGCAATTCAGTTTTTTTCTGAAAAATACAGCAATTAGGCGGTTCCCAAGTGTTATCATATATTTACAACCGGCGCACAGGTTATTTTGCTTTTCAAAAGGAGCGGTAACAGCATTGAGTAAGCTGGTAAACAAGTTTGTAGTAAATTTGGGAAGTGTTCAGGAGGATGGCCATGGCTAAGGAAAATGAGAAATACAACGGTACTATTAATCTGCCGAAACCTTTGTTACGTATGAAAGCAAACCTGCCACAAACGGAAGAAACGTGGCTAAGGTTTTGGGAGGATGATAATGTTTTTGAAAAAGCGCTTGAGAGACGTAAGAATTCTCCACTGTTTGTTTTACATGATGGTCCTCCTTATGCAAATGGGGATATTCACTTAGGGACTGCTCTGAATAAGGTTCTAAAGGACGCAGTCAACAAATACAAACTGCTTCGCGGTTTTAAGACACCTTATGTTCCGGGGTGGGATACCCATGGTTTGCCCATCGAACAGCAGGTGACCAAACAAACAAAAATAAACCCTGAGGATTTCGCCGTGACTGAGTGGCGTGACAAATGCAGGGATTTTGCACTTTCATATATTGATAAGCAAATGAAAAGCTTCAAGCGGCTAGGAGTCTTGGGACTTTGGAAGGACTATTACGCAACCTTTAAGCCTGAATATGAAGGGAAAGAACTGGAGATTCTCGCTGATCTAGCTGAAAATGGATTTGTGATAAGAAAGAGACGCCCTGTTTATTGGTGTCCCCACTGTAAGACAACGCTCGCGGAAGCAGAAATTGAATACCGTGA
>DMVM01000093.1 GCA_003476705.1 Coprothermobacter sp. | reverse complement strand
CTATGTGTTTGTAAATACGGGCGAGGACACCTTTGTGGTTGCCGAAAAACGTTTGCAGGATGTTGCAAAGGAGCTTAGTTGGCTTGATTACGAAATTGTGGCATCAAAGCCAGGTGCTGCTTTTGAAGATGAACGATTTGAGCATCCAGTTTATGATGATAAAGAGACTGTGGCCATTTTAGCTGATTTCGTGTCCATGGAAGATGGAACAGGTATTGTACACATTGCTCCAGGTCATGGAGAGGAAGACTATCTCGTTTGGGAAGAAAAAGAGCTAGACTTCCCCATGATGATAGATGACGGCGGTCGTTTTACGGAGCAGGCAGGTTTCTTGGCTGGTGTTTTCTATGCTGATGCCAATGATATGGTTCTTGACCTTCTTACTAAAAAAGGCAAACTTTTGCATAAAGGTATGGTAACTCACTCATATCCTCACTGTTGGCGGTGCCATAATCCGGTTATCTTTAGAGCGTTGAGCCAGTGGTTTATCGATGTTGATCTTTATCGCGATGAAGCATTGGGAGCTTTGAAAGAAGTTCAGTGGATACCCACAGGTTCCGATGTTCGCATTGGAGACATGGTGAAGAGCAGACCAGACTGGTGTTTGAGCCGTCAAAGGATCTGGGGCGTTCCAATACCGTCAATAAAATGTAGTCATTGTGGCCGCTCTATTTTGGATCCTCGTGTGGTGCGGAACGTGGCTGCAGCTGTGAGGAAAGAAGGATCTAACATTTGGTATTCAGAGCCATTGGAAACGTTCTTGCCTGCAAAAATGGAATGTCCTGATTGCGGTTCAAAGGACTTTGACAAAGAATACGACATCTTGGATGTGTGGTTTGACAGCGGAGTAAGCCATTACGCGGTTCTGGAGCAGTATGACGGAATGCGATGGCCAGCAGACCTTTATTTGGAAGGTTATGACCAGCACCGCGGTTGGTTTCAGACCAGTCTTCTAACGGCTGTACCTCTTAGAGGGCAAGCTCCTTTCAAAACAGTTTTGTCCCATGGTTTTGTCTTAGATGAGTCCGGAAGAGCTATGTCCAAGAGCCTGGGCAATGTAATTGATCCCTCTGATGTTGTTTCCAAAGTGGGAGCAGACGTTTTAAGGCTGGCGCTTCTGATGAGTGATTACACTGCTGACATTCAGGTAGGACAAAACATTTTGAACCAAGCTTCTGAGATTTACAAGAAGATAAGGAATACGTTCCGCTTCATGGAAGGGAACTTGTTTGATTTTCAAAGCACTGAACAGGTTCCGTTTGAGGAGATGAAACCTCTGGACAGATGGATTCTGGGCCTATGGACTGACATGAAAAGAAAACTTTCTTCAGCCTTTGACAATTATGAATTCTACAGCTTTGTAAGCATTTTCCATAGTTTCTGTGTAAAAGAGCTGAGTTCTATATACTTGGATGCTATTAAGAGTAGATTGTACCTTAAAAAACCTGACAGTGAAGAGAGGAGAAGTGCACAGACAGCTTTAAAGATAATGGCTACAGAATTCCCTGTGCTCATAGCGCCCATTCTTACGTTTACTGCTGAGGAAATGTGGCAGGCGTTAGTGAGCAGGGGCTTGGTTATGGAAAAGTCTGTATACTTCTCGGACTGGCCCGATTCTGCTTTCTCTTTGACTGAGGAAGAATCAAGCTTCTGGGAAAATGCTTTACTGCTCAGAGAAAAAGCGAATGAGCAAATGGAAAAACTCAGACAAGACAAAATCATAGGTCATTCTTTGGATGCTTCGGTCATTGTTTACGGTAGCGGGACCGATTTCTTATCCCATTCTGAATGGGCGGAGTTTCTTGTGGTTTCTTCAGCTCAGATTAAGAATGAAGGCAAAGAGTGGGATTTAGAAGTAGAGAAGGCTTTGGGAGTAAAATGTGCGCGATGCTGGAGGGTTAGGGAGGACGTTGGCCTAGATGCCGAGTACCCTGACATATGTGGAGAGTGCTTGGACGATATAACTGGATAGTACTGGGTATTTATGGCTTCCTAGCGGACAGAATTTGTAAACATGTAGTCCTAAAGGGAGGAACCTACATTATCAATGAAGGTGTCTCTTTCGGGTTCAACTTAGGGAAAAGCACTGACTACATAGTGGTTATTGCCATGTTCTTGCTTCTGTGGGCGACTTTAGGTGAGAGGAAATATTTGTGGCTTTCATTTTTTGGTGCTCTTGGGAACGTCCTTGATCGATGGCTCTATGGTGGTGTTGTTGATTATATAAAGATGGGAAGCTTCCCTTGGTTCAACGTTGCAGACTTTGTCATTGTGCTGGGACTTTGCCTATGGGTAATGAAAGAAATAGGGTTATTACCGGAATAGTCCAGCAAGAAACTAGGTTGGATTTAGCTCTAATGGAGATTATAGATGATGAGGGAATATCTAGGACGTGGGTACAAAACAACATTAAGGCCGGCCTGGTTAGGTGCAACGGTGAAGTGGTAACAAAGCCTTCTTTAAAGGTAAAAAAAGGCGATTTCTTGGAAATTAGTTTACGGTCAAGAATAAGCGAACTCCAACCTGCTGATGTGGAGTACTCAGTGGTTTATTATGATGAGCATTTGGCAGTTATTGATAAGCCTCCAAACTTGGTGGTGCATCCTGCTCCCAGTGTTAAAGGGCTAACTCTTTGCCATGGCTTACTCAAGGATTTTCCTCAAGTGAAGAATGTAGGCGGTGCTGAACGTCCAGGCATTGTGCACCGGCTGGATAAAGACACTTCTGGGCTAATGCTTGTAGCTCTTTCTGAAAAGGGCTATGCAGGTTTGACAAAGATGATCAGCGAAAAAAGTGTTACCAGGAAGTATTTAGTGGCTGTTTACGGTGTTGCAAATAAGCCTTTTGAAGTGGACGCTCCCATTGGTAGGGATCCGAAAAACCCAACACGTATGGCTGTGGTTCCACATGGAAAGAATGCCTATACGCGGTTCCGACCCGTACAATGTTTGGAAAAGGTGAGTATGTTGGAGGCTGAGCTTTTCACTGGTAGAACTCATCAAATTAGAGTCCATTTGAGGAATGCTGGCTTTTATGTTCTTGGAGATCCTGTTTATGGAAACGTGGAGAGCCGTTTGCTGGCGCCAAGGGTGTTTCTTCACAGTTACTATTTGGGACTGGAACACCCAATTACCGGTGAGCATCTGCTTTTCGTCAGTCCTCTGCCTGAGGATTTAGATGAATGTTGGCATATTTTAGGAGGCGGTGACGTTGTATACCCTACGGTTTGTGCGTGAGAATGAGAAGTTTATGAGAGACGCATTAAGGAAAAGACAATACGATGAATCCATTCTTGACCAGCTATTGGCTTTAGATGAACAGCGTAGAAAGGAAGTTACTTCTCTACAGGAACTGAACACGAGAAGAAATGAATTAACGTCTGTGGTTTCCAAGAAAAAGAAAGATGGAACTGACGCGTCCGAGGAAATAGAGCTACTTAAAAAACTCAAGGAAGAAGTTTCAGTGAAGGAAACTATCGTGTCGGAACTGGAATCGAAAATTCAAGAAATACTAAAGCAGCTGCCGAACATTCCACATGATTCGGTACCCACTGGAAAAGACTCGTCCGAGAACGTGGAAGTGCGACGATGGGGAGAACCAAGGACCTTTGCGTTTGAACCTAAACCTCACTGGGAAATAGGGGAAAACATGAACATATTGGATTTCCAAAGAGCTGCGAAAATATCTGGTTCACGCTTCGTGGCTTATCAAGGGTTGGGGGCGCTGTTGGAGCTAACGCTGATAAACTTCATGGTGTGGACTCATGTGAAGGAACATGGTTATACGTTTGTTATTCCCCCTTACCTAGTAAAAAGTGATACAGCCTTTGGCACAGGTCACTTGCCAAAGTTTAAGGACGAGATGTATTACTGCCCCGAGGACGATCTTTACCTTATAC
>DMVM01000094.1:4172-4334 GCA_003476705.1 Coprothermobacter sp. | reverse complement strand
AGGATTACTTTTTCGTCTCTTCTAAGCTCTTCTCTGAGAGCTTGGTTTATGGCTTGAAGAAACATTAATTGGCTCATTACTCGTCCCCCCTTATGAAGGTATATAGTCAGTGAACACGTCAGTGTACACTTCTGCGGGATCTGGCCATGGACTGGATTCTGC
>DMVM01000094.1:2783-4153 GCA_003476705.1 Coprothermobacter sp. | reverse complement strand
TTCTTGCTCTCGTCAAGTACACCTTGTTCCACAAGCTTCTTTTCAAACCTGGGTATGGGATCTTTTGCTTTCCATTCTTCAACTTCCTCCGCAGGTCTGTAGATCCATCCCATTTGTTCATCAGCCCCTGCCCCAGCATGGTGGCCATACCACCTATACGTCTTGCACTCAATCAAAGATGGACCTTCACCTTGCCTTGCTCTTTTCATAGCTTCATCAACAGCTTCGTAAACAGCCAAAACATCATTGCCATCCACAGTCATTCCAGGGATGCCGTATCCTTTTGCTCTTTCTGATATGTCCTTTACAGACACCGCATATGAAGCTGCAGTAGTCATTGCGTACTGGTTGTTCTGTACTACATAAACAATTGGTAACTTCCAAACAGCTGCTAAATTCAAAGATTCGTGGAAGGTACCTTGGTTGCTTGCTCCGTCGCCAAAGAAACACAGAGTTGCTCCACCAGTCTTTTGCTTTTTCTGAGCTAAAGCTGATCCTGTTGCTAGAGGAATGCCTCCACCTACTATGCCAACCAGATTCAACACGTTGTCTTTGTAGGAAGCCAAGTGCATTGACCCACCTTTGCCCTTGTTGTAACCAGTCGCTTTACCATAAACCTCAGCATAAACGTATTTGAGCTCCACTCCGTCCTTCACCACCATGTCACAGACTCCCCTGTGAGACGGTGCCCATTTGTCGTCAGATCCCATGGTTTTTACAGCACCAACTGGAATGGCTTCCTGACCTACACCAGCTAGAAGTGTCCCAACCTTACCTTGATTGGACAGCTGAACTAATCTCTCCTCTGCTTGGCGGAGGAGAACAAGTTTTCTGTACATCCACATTAAGTCTTCGTTTGAAAGCATTTCATTACCCCCTTCACTGTTAGTTTCCGTTCTCTCCAAAAGATCTCACCATTCGCTACCCCTCCGTTTCAATCTCTGCAATCTTCTGCTGAACAGGAATTTGGTCCCCCTCAGCACCATACAATTTCTTCACAATACCAGTAGCCGGGGCTTCAATATCAGTAGTGATCTTTGAAGTAATTACCTGAACTAACGGCTCACCTTCTTCTACCCTTTCCCCTTCTTTTTTGTAGAACTTTACGATTTCCACTTTCTCCACACCCAAGCCGAGTACGGGAACCAAAACCTCCACTACCAAAAGAACCACTCCTTTCTAACGGTTTAGCTAAGAATCAATTTGAGGTGACATCGAATGTATGCAACAAGGCTGCACATTGTTTTGTTGGAAAAACTAGACTTTAAGGTTCTAACTAATTAAATTCTCTAAGTCCTACCGAGAATGTCAAACTACTTCACCTCACTTTACATTTTATACCACAATTGTGTAATTTTATAAACTTTTTT
>DMVM01000094.1:0-2741 GCA_003476705.1 Coprothermobacter sp. | reverse complement strand
ATTCAAATTGAGTTAAGTTTTAGTTCAACATTTGGTAACATGTGAACAGGGTGGTGAAGACACTAACCTTTAAAAGGAGGTAATAACCAATGAGCGATGCTGGTTTTCACATTCCATTTCCGAAAAATGAGCCTGTTCTTTCCTACGCCCCAGGGAGCCTAGAAAGGGCACAGCTTAAAGCAGAGTTAGAACGTCAAAGCAACACGACCATAGAAATTCCCCTCATAATTGGTGGAAAAGAAATTTACACAGGGCGTACAGGCAAAATAGTAATGCCTCACGATTACGGCCACGTTCTCGCCACTTATCACAAAGCAGGCCCGGAAGAAACCAAAATGGCCATAGAAGCTGCTCTAGAAGCAAAAAAAGATTGGGCGAACATGTCTTGGATCGACAAAGCATCCATATTTTTAAAAGCAGCCGAACTTCTTAGCACCAAATACAGACATTTAGTAAATGCTGCTACCATGCTTGGCCAGGGTAAAAACGTCTATCAAGCCGAAATCGACGCTGCATGTGAAAGTATAGATTACCTCAGGTACAACCCTTATTTTGCCTCACTTATCAACCAATGGGAACCTGTATCCTCAAGCGACAGTTTCAACAGAATGGATTACAGACCATTGGAAGGCTTTGTCTTCGCAGTCTCACCTTTTAACTTTACTGCCATTGCACTGAACTTGGCCACTGCTCCTGCGCTTATGGGTAACGTAGTGGTTTGGAAACCCGCGTCCACAGCAGTGCTGTCCAATTACTACCTAATGCAACTTTATAAGGAAGCTGGTCTTCCTGATGGAGTTATAAACTTTGTGCCAGGCTCAGGCCCCGACATTAGCAACGTGGTTTTCAATGATCCGTACTTTGCAGGTTTGCATTTCACGGGTTCAACTTCCACCTTTGATGGCTTCTGGAAAACCATTGTAGAACACATGGACACATACAAAACCTATCCACGCATTGTGGGCGAAACTGGTGGTAAAGACTTTGTAGTGGCACACTCTTCTGCCGATCCGAAAGCTCTCATAACTGCACTTATACGCGGCGCTTTTGAATACCAAGGACAAAAGTGTTCTGCTGCCTCCAGAGCATACATACCACAATCCCTGTGGAAAGAAATAAAACAAGAACTTGTGGACCAAACTGAATCTATTCTCATGGGTGATGTTCGTGATTTCCGCAACTTCGTTAATGCTGTAATCGACGAAGCCGCCTTTGATAAGATCATGGGCTACATAGAAAAAGCGAAGAACTCCAATGTAGCAAAAATCATCGCAGGCGGTCAGGGAGATAAAACTAAAGGGTACTTTATAAGACCCACCATAATTGAAACCCAGGATCCGCATTTCGTAACCATGGAAGAAGAAATATTTGGACCTGTGCTAACTGTGTATGTCTATGAAGATAACCAGTATGAGGAAATTCTTCAACTTTGCAATGAAACCTCTCCTTACGGACTCACTGGTAGCATATTTGCCAATGACAGAAAAGCTATTAATAAAGCCTATGAAGTGCTACGCTTCGCAGCAGGTAACTTCTACATAAACGACAAGCCCACTGGAGCCGTAGTTGGTCAGCAGCCTTTCGGAGGCGCTCGCCGCTCCGGAACCAACGATAAAGCTGGCTCGCCCTTTAACTTACTCCGTTGGATTTCGCCAAGAACCATAAAAGAAAACTTCATACCCCCCACGAGCTGGACATATCCTTTCCTACAGGAAGAATAATAGAGCTACAAACATAAATAGCATTAGGGAGAAGCATCTTCTGGGTGCTTCTCCTTTTTTGTTTTTTCTTTATACGGTATCATTTTTGCATGGAAAAGCAAAAGTCTATGTCCGTATATCGCTATGCCATTTTGTGGGCCGTTCTTATAGGGAACATCATAGGTCCCATAGATGGGAGCATGATTAACGTTGTTCTTCCCACATTAAGCGACGCTTTTAGTGTCCCCATGTCTGTAGTGCAGTGGGTACCAGTTGTAAACCTAACAGTGGTGAGCGCTACTATGCTTCTCTTCGGCAAAATAGGAGATGCTGTTGGCTATAGAAAACCTTTCCTGTGGGGGTTATGGCTGTTCTGCGCTGCATCTTTCATGGCAGGTTTTGCTCCATCCATCACTTTACTGATTATTCTCAGAGCTCTTCAAGGACTAGGCGCTTCAATGATCATGTCTGTTGTCTTCGCCATTATTACCGCCGTTTTCTCACCTGATGAGCTTGGTAGAGCCATGGGGATAAATATTTTCACTGTGTCCTTGGGACTGGTAATAGGACCATTGTTAGCAGGCTTGTTAACAAACTATTTGAGCTGGCGCTGGGTATTCTTTGTCGATGGCATTGTAGCTTTGATTGGCATTTTCCTTACAGCCAAATACATACCTAACTTCAAAGGCACAGTTGCAAAAGTTGATTACCTGGGAGCTGCATTGTTCTTCTTGTTTTCGTCAACACTTTTACTGTTTGTCAGCCTGTTTTCGACTTATGGCTTTAGTCCATTTAATCAAGCTCTGCTGACAGTTTCCGTTTTGGCACTAATACTGTTCATTTACTTCGAGCAAGTAAATCCTCATGCTTTAGTAAACCTAAAACTTTTTAGAAATCGTTCCTTCTCTTTTGGCTTAATAGCTTCCTTTTTTACCTTTGTTTCTCAGTTTATGATGACCTTTGTCCTTCCATTTCACTTACAGCGCTTGCTTAGTTATCAACCACACATTTCAGGACTCATAGTCACTGTTTTTCCACTTA
>DMVM01000030.1:3273-9189 GCA_003476705.1 Coprothermobacter sp. | reverse complement strand
CTTGAAAACGCCATTCACCGTTCCAGTCAGTCTCTGGATGTCTGAGTAAGTATATCTTCATAAATAAATTATACCGAACCTTCGACTGGTGTGGCAGAGTTTACAGTATTTGCTGAGTGCCTCATGACTACTGCAAAAGAGAAGCCGCTCTGAGTTCAAGGGCAGGGTTTACTATGGTATATGTGATGACGTTTGAATCTACTTCCAGTTTTGCTAGCCCAAGATTCTCGATCTGAAGTACGCGGACATGCTCTTTAGGAATTTGGAGTATGAATCTGAGCATAGTAGTTATGGCAATGCCGTGACTAACTACTAAAGCGTTTTTCTCGTCACTAATAATGTCTTTTAAGAAAGCACTAGTACGGTTTTCTACGTCTTGATAGCTCTCTCCTCCAGGAACCCTAAAATCGTAGGGGTTCGATTCCCACAGACTGAACAGTTTTGGTTCCTCGATTGCCAGAGTTTGAGCAACTTTTCCTTCCCACCCGCCACAGTTCACTTCCATGATCCGTGCATCTTCGAACATCGGCAGTCCTGTAGCACGGCTCACTCTTTGTGCTACGATTTTTGTTCTCTTAAGGGGACTACTGTAAATAACTTGCACTGGCAAGGTAATAAGGAAGGGGAGGATTCGCTCAAGTTGATCCATACCTGTCTCATTTATTGGTATATCTGTTTGTCCTTGGAATCGTCCCTGTTTGTTCCATTCGGTTTCAGGGTGTCTGAGTAAATATATCTGCATAGCTAAATTGTATGACTGATTTCTATTTAGGGTTTAAAAGGAGTGTTAATTGTAAGCTAACTTTCGTTTTCTGGTTCTAAATGTACGTAAACCCTATCCACATCCTGCACGTTGTGCAGAACTTTGTTAACAATTTCGTCGTTTATGCGGTGAGCTTCTGTTAGTGGTAAATCGCCTCTAACGTTCACATGCATTTCAACGACTAGACGAGGTCCAACATATTCTGTTACTAATTCATGGACCTTAAGCACGCCCGGTACTGAAGTAGTTGTATGAAGAATTTGCTCCACCACATCTTTGTCAGCTGAGCCACCTGTGATGTACTTTATGTTTTCCAATACCAATCCTATGACCGCTTTGAATATCCATGCTGAAACCAACAAGCCAGCTACGGGATCCAACATTGGGGAGACATAATATGAACCAAGGATACCCAAGAAAGCTGCTGATGAAGTCATAACATCGGTTAGGTTGTCTTGTGCTGTAGCATGCAATGCTGGACTTTGTGTCTTTTGTGATAACTGCAGGATGGTGTAGTACATAGCGCCCTTTGTGACAGCAGTTATCACCAAAACCAAAGTAGGTAAACCTGGTTCGACAGCGATGCCACCAGCTAACAGTTTAGAAATTGAAGCGGAGGCTGCCTGGTAACCAGCAAAAGCCATGGAGAATGTGACTAAAAGTCCAACCAATGGTTCGAAGCGGCTATGTCCTTGAGGATGTGAGTTATCAGGGGGCCTTTGAGAGATCCATAGCCCAAATACCATTAACAGCGAATAGACCACATCGGAGGCAGAATTTGCAGTTTCTGCATACAGAGCGGCACTTCCCGTCAAACTTGCTACTACCGCCTTTATGGCGACTAGTAACAGGTTTCCACTTATGGTTATATAGAGAGCTCTTACGTACCATTTTCTAGTTTGCTCTGCAGGTTGATAGTCCCGTACAGTTTTCACAGTCTTTTTCCAACTCCTAAAGGAATTTCAAGCCTAAACAAATTAAAATTCTAACACATTTCTAAACAGCTTCGCAGTAAACAAACTAAATGAAATTCTTTCAAATATGTTTTATGAAGATTGTCAATTAGAATAATGATAATGCTTGGCTACTTTGTGAGGTATGGGTATGAAAATACTGGTAATGAGTGATGTACACGGGAATATGGAGGCTTTGCGAGCGGTTCTTGATAAGGAGTCTGACGCAGATGAGGTCATCTTTTTAGGGGATTTCGTGGACTACGGACCTTCTCCGAACGAGGTAATAGATACATTAAAGAGTGTCACTTCCAAGGCTTTAATAGGAAATCACGATTATGCTGCAGTATACGGGGTCAGTTGTCAGTGTGGCCTGATGTTCTACGAATTGAGCGTGGAAACGCGCATGAATTACACAGTCAGAACACTGACAGAGGAGAACAAACAATACTTGAAAAGTCTTAGGGCAATGGAATCTTGGACAGTCGGCGAGTACAAACTTTTGGCTACTCATGCAGCACCCTCTGATCCACTTTACAAGTATTTGAGGGCTTGTGATAGAGGTAGCTTCAAAGGACAGGCTGAAGCAGCTAGGAGCGTAAATCCACACAGCTTGGTGAACCTTTTTTCCACTAATGAGAAAAACGAGTACGATTTTGTTCTGGTAGGGCATAGTCATGAACAGTTTTTCGTTAATGTTGATGGACTGCTGTTTCTTAATCCAGGTTCGGTTGGACAACCTCGTGATTACATTCCCATGGCATCGTATGCGGTTATAGAAAATGGTTCCGTGTCTCTGAGACGTTTGAACTATGATAGGGTTTCCACTGCAGAAAAGATTGGCAGAATGCCTATAAGTGAGGAAAGTAAACGAAAGCTCAAAACCGTGATCTTGACAGGCGGTCCAGACTGGGACGCGCCAGAAGAGATTTTTTGAGTCATGTCAAAACCTTTAAGAGAGCCTCTCTTCAAGACCACGTCTTTTGTTTTCCACTCCTTTCGAGAAATGCAGGCAGCACTTTACGGTGACTCGAAAGATTATTTCTATGTTCGAGATGGTCACCCTACCCTGGAGGCACTGGAGCAGACTTTGCTAAGCTATGAACCAGCAGATTTTGCCTGGGTTTTCTCTAGTGGCATGTCGGCCATAAGCACCGGACTTTTCGCATTGCTAAGCCAAGGCGATCACGTGGTTGTCCAAAAGGAAATCTATGGTCCTGCGCGTCTACTGTTCGAAGAGTATTTGCCAAGTTTTGGTGTTTCATGCACATTCGCGGACGTTAATGATGTGGACACTCTAGAGAAGTCAATCACCCCAGATACAGAACTTATTTACTTAGAAATGCCTGCCCCCTTTACACTTACCTGCCCTCCATTAGAGCAAATTAGGAACTTAGCGGATACGTATCAGGTGAGCGTAATGGTAGACAACAGTGCTGGGTTTGGTTATGAAAACATCACTCCATTTGCTGATCTGGTTGCTATTTCACTGAGTAAATACCCGGCAGGGGATAGTGGGATTCTTGGTGGCGCTCTCCTGGGCTGTGAAGAATGGAAAGAGCCTGTGGAGATGGCACGTAGTACTTTAGGGGGTATCATGATGCCCTGGGATGCTAACTCCCTCATCGGGGAAATGGAAAGTATGTGGCAACGGTTGGAGTTAATTGGATCTAATGTTTACCAACTGCAAAGCATGCTTAGTGCACACCCAATGGTGAAAGAAGTTTACTACCCACGGGACACTAATGGGAAGTCGGTTAAAATGGGCGGGTTTGTCACCATGGAACTGAACATAAGTCTCTTGGATGTAGCGCGTTTCATCGACAGCCTAAGTTTATTCCAAAGAGGTGTATTCTGGGGCGGAAGTATCCCTGTGGTCACTCCTCTTTTAGCATCCTACAGGGTGGAAGTACTTGAAAGCTGGGGACTTAATCCCGGTTTGATCCGTTTTTACGTGGGCATGGAATCCCCAGACCGTCTTTATGCTGATATAATCAACGCTTTAGAATCTCTATGATGAAGGTTTTTGTTGTTGCTTTGTTCCTGGTTTGACTAGAGGTATGCCAGCTTTGCACAAAGGGCAGTTCTCTGGCTCGTAGAGGGGTAGATTCAAGAAGACAAGACTGTCATGTGGAACGGGCAGGGCTATTTCTTTCTGACGCTGAACTACGGCTAGCGCATAATCAACGAGGCCGCCCATGTTTTCTACCAAGTTTATGAGCTCCAAGGTAGAACCGCCCGTGGTGAACACATCCTCTACCGTGAGGTAATGCCCGTTTTGTTGTATTTCAAATCCTCTTCTGAAGGTGAGCTTTCCGCCTTCCCTCTCAGCAAAGAGGAATGGTTTATCTAGCTGCCTTGCTACTTCGTAGCCAATGATTACTGCACCTAGCGCAGGCGAAACTACGCCTACAATGTTCTTTATGTCGCATTGCTCTTGCGCTTTGTTGATGAGTTCTTTGGCTATGAACGCGGTGTCTTCAGGATAAACAAAAGCCCTTTGACACTGTACATAAATGTCAGAATGTTTACCACTGGCAAGTAAGAAGTGTCCATGTAAAATAGCTCCACGTTTCTCAAGGATTTCCAAGACTGTCATGGGAGCTGTTCCCACCTTTCTCGCAGAGTTCTTATAGCTTCTTGCGGATTTTGGGCTTCCGTTAAGGCCCTACCAATAATGATGAAATCAGATACTTTTACAGCTTCTTGCAAAGTGCCGGTACGTTTCTGGTCATGAGGTGAAAGCTGGTCAAAGCGTATGCCTGGCGTGACTGTGAGAAATTGTTCGCCTAGTTTTTGTTTTATCATTGAAGCCTCTTTTGTGGAGCAAACAACGCCGTCTAAGCCTGCGTTTTTAACCATGTGAGCCAAAGTCATTACAGTTTGGTCTATATTGGTAAGTCCAAGCATTTGCAGATCTTCTTCAGACAGGCTAGTGAGGAGGGTGACACCAATAGCTTTAATGGGTTTTTTGTAAAGATCGGTCATCTCCATTAAGGCTTCTTTGAAAGCTGACAAGGTATCTCTACCGCTAAGTGCATGAACGTTTATCATGTCAATGGGATATTGAGATAGTAGAGCTTTTGTGGCCTTATAAACGGTGTTGGGAATATCTGAGAGCTTCAGATCCAGAAAAATGTGTTTGCGGCGTTCAAACAGTTTCGCGATGGCGTAGTCACCCTGAGCGTAGAAAGCCTCCATGCCGACTTTGTACCAGTCAAATAAGTGTTCCGTTTCCTCTATCCAGTAATCAATGCATTCTCTTTTTTGAAAATCCAGTGCCAGTACCAAGTTGGGTTTCATATGCTGTTACACCTCCTTAAGAAGCGTTTCAATGAAAGCAGGATTCCATAGATTTCCCGTACCAATCTCAAGTGCTTTGGCACCTGCCATTATGAACTTCTTTGCGATATCAGTAGTTGCAATGCCTCCTGAAGCAACTAGGGTGTGTGCTTTTGAGTATTTGTAAATGCTATTGAGGACAATGGGGTATATGGCAGGGCCACTTAGTCCACCGCTTACTGCACCCAAAACGGGCTCACTTGAGCGAGGGTCGATGTCCATGGCGGGAAAAGTATTAAAAAGCACAAACGCTTCTACCTTGCTTTCCCAGTGCTGCAGGATCTTATCTAACTGTTCTGTGAAGGGTGATAGTTTGACTAAAAGCGGCTTTGTTGTGCTTTTCAAGGATGCTTCCAGTATGTTAGATACGGTGACATAATCTTTGCCGACCACTTCTCCTCCTGTCTTCACGTTTGGACAAGAAAGATTGAGCTCAAACGCGTCAATAAGGTCATAGGCGTTTAGCTTCTCAGCTATGGTGGCAAAGTCCTCGGGTGATTCACCACCCACGGACACGATAAGGGTAGTGGGCTTCTTGAAATCTGTGAGAAACTGTTTAAAGGCTTCCAAACCCATGTTCTGCAAGCCTATGCTATTAACAAGACCAGCTGGCGTTTCCACCAATCGTGGAGGTCTGTTTCCTTGACGCGGCAGCAGGGTTATGGTTTTGGTCACTGCAGCACCAAACTTCTCCAGTGGTATGAGATCGGCGTCCGCGTAGCCGCAAGTTCCTGAGCTCGCTATGAAGGGATTTTTCAAGGTGAGTTTCTTTAAACTCACAGCTCCTGCCATAACAGTTCACCTGCCTCGAAGACGGGCCCTTCTTTACAAACCCTTTGGTATCCAGATGTGGTGGGA
>DMVM01000030.1:0-3264 GCA_003476705.1 Coprothermobacter sp. | reverse complement strand
GCCCCATTTACTGTGTAGCCCTTTAAGCATGGGTTTTGGACCACAAGCACAATAGAACTGTGCTTTTTTGGGCAGAAGATCTGTGACTAAAGTGGGTTCCACTGACACCCTATTTGGTTTTACTGGCAAGTAATCTAGCAAGATTAGATTTTCTGCCTTGCCTTCACCATGCAACCAAGTAAATGACACATTTCTCTGTGTAAGCTTCTCTGCGAGGAAGCATATAGGTGCTATGCCGGCCCCTCCACTTATGAGGAAGATATTGCTTACCACGGCAGGGAAAGGCTTTCCATAAGGGCCCTCAACTCTGACTTCATCAGGAATGCTACTAGTGAAGGGTCCAACTTTCTTGATGATGAAGAAGAGCCGGTTGTCCTTAAGAAAGGCTACAGAGAAGGGTTTTTTCACATATTCTTTGTAGAACATGTAAAACTGCCCTGGTTGCGGAAGGTTTTCTTCTGCAACCAGGCTGAAAGAAACAACTACATAATGCCCCAGATCAGTTTTTTCTAACTTAAAGGTTTCATTGAGCATCTTTGTACACCATGGTGCCGTCTAGCATCAAGCCAATGATTTTTGCAGAGGAGTTCTTTCCCACATACGGATTATTCTTTGCCCCCATGCGGCTGGTTATGACATGAGGCTCGTTTTCTTTTATGAAGACTAAATTGGCATTATTTCCCACCGCTATGCCATGGTTCATACCAAGAATCTGAGCTGGTCTTGTACTCAAAGCACTGAGGAGTATTTCGAGGGGGACAAGGTTTGTTTTTACTAATCCTTCATAAAGAGCTTCAAAAGCTGTGTCAATGCTGGCAATGCCATAAGGCGCATCTTCCCATTCTTGGTCTTTTTCGGGTTCGGAGTGAGGGGCGTGATCTGTGGCAATGGCTGCTATTTCACCACTTCTTAGTGCATGAATGAGTGCTTTCCTGTCTCTGTCATCGCCAAAAGGTGGGTTGGCTTTCATATTGGTTTCATATTCGAGGTAAGCCGTGTCGTCGAATAACAGATGGTGTGGTGTAACATCAGCTGTAATNNGTGTAGTTTTGCTCCCACCGTCAGGTTTAGTGTACCGTCTCTGTAGACTGCGTGCGCTTCAGCTGCTTTGGGAAATCCTTTTAATCCTGTTTGAAAGCTTGCTTGACCTTCGTATATGCGTCCAGACTTGAAGAGTACCGTGTCTTGCGCATGGTCTATGACCAAAAGATCGTGCCTTTTAGCGTATTTAAGTGCTTGGTAGAAGGTAAAGCTGTTTTCGGTCCAATTGCCATCGTCACTGATGGCAATTGCACCAGCTTCTGCCACGTTTTCTATTTCTGCAAGTAAGCCATTGCAGGTTATGGCACCTGTGACCATGATGGAGAAACCTTCCGGTTTTTTTAGCTCTTTTATGTATTCAACCATGGGAGCGGTGTTTACGGGTGGAACAGTGTTCGGCATCACATTTATGGCGCAGTAACCCCCTCTAATTGCTTTCTCTATGGTAATTTGTGGTTCTTCTTTGTACTCCTGCCCTATTCTTAGGTGGGTATGCAGATCCACAAATGCTGGAGAAACAATCATTCCGCTGCAATCACGCACTTCCTCGTCACCTACAAGATTCAGCCCGATCTCAGCAATTGTACCGTTTTCTATTCTTAGGTCCATTTTTTGAAATTTGTCATCCACAAAAGCAGTGCAGTTTTTTAAGATCATTCCTCCCTACCTCCCATCAGCGTATAATAAATTGCCATTCTTACGGCAACACCGTTGGAAACCTGTTCTTGTATGGCACTCTTGTCACAGTAAGCCACTTCTTCATCGATTTCCACCCCTCTATTCATGGGCCCAGGGTGGAGTACAAGTAGGTCTTCTTTTGCTTTTGCCATCCTCTCTTTGGTAAGGCCGTAGAACCGATGGTATTCCTGGAGAGATGTTATAAGCCCAGCTTCCTGACGTTCCAGCTGCAGCCTGAGCACGTTAACTACATCCGCTTTCTTGATCGCTTTATCCAAGTCGTATTCTACCTGGGCATAGTTCTTAACTTCCTCTGGAATCAGAGTAGGAGGGCCTGAAACAATGATCTCTGCTCCCAACTTACTCAAGCCATAGATATTGGATTTTGCTACTCTGCTGTGCATGATATCCCCCACTATGAGTACTTTTAAGCCTTCTATGCGTCCTTTGTATTGCTGAATGGTGAACAAATCCAAAAGTGCTTGGCTGGGATGTTCATGCTGCCCATCACCTGCGTTAATAATGGAAGCCTTTGAAAAGCTGGACAAGTAAGCTGGCACGCCGTTCCTACTATGCCTTATGACGATGGTTTCAATGCCCATAGCCTCCAACGTGAGCACAGTGTCTTTAAGGCTTTCTCCCTTTTTAACGGAACTGGTCGCCACACTGACGCTGACTACGTCAGCACTTAAAAGCTTTGCTGCCAGTTCAAAGGAGTTCTTGGTTCTGGTGGAAGGTTCGTAGAACAATGTGCCAATTATTCTTCCTCGCAGAGTGGGAACCTTTTTAACCTCTCTTAGAATAATGTCTTTCATGGGAGCTGCCAGATGCAGCAACGATAAAATCTCGTCGCGGGAAAGCTTTTCTAACCCCAGAAGATGTTTCATATTTGTTGCACCCCTTTCTTTGGCACCCTTTTCAGCCTCACGGGACTGACTTTAAAGGGACATGGGTGCCCAATGTCGCTGTTCTGCCTGTTAATCTACTTTTTCCATGATGTAGACGGCGTCTTCGCCATCTATTTCTTCGACGTGAACTTCGATAACTTCCTTTTTGGATGTTGGAACATTTTTCCCAGTAAAGTCTGGCCGAATGGGAAGCTCACGATGCCCTCTGTCGATGAGTACGCAGAGTTGGACGGCCTTTGGCCTTCCAAGGTCAAATAGGGCATCCAAGGCAGCTCTCACCGTTCTGCCTGTGTAAACTACGTCATCAACGAGAACTATGATGGCATCATCAACGCGTTTCGGGATTATGGTTTGATGGACAATGGGGTTCGGACCTAGAGCTGAGAGGTCATCTCTGTACAATGTAATATCCAACTCACCTACTGGTACTTGAACTTCTTCAATGGATTGAATCGCCTGGGCTAGCCTTTTTGCCAAGGGGATGCCACGTCGCCGAATACCAACTAACATGAGGTTATCTGCTCCTTGGTTCCGTTCCAAAATTTCGTGGGCCAAGCGTGCTAGTGCGCGCCTCATGTCATCGGCGCTCATGATTCTGGCTTTTTCTTTTAGCTGTGACACTTGGGAGCACCTCCTT
>DMVM01000009.1 GCA_003476705.1 Coprothermobacter sp. | reverse complement strand
TTGTCGATGTACTCGAAGATTTGTACTGGGCTATCTTCAACGGTAAAATATCCACGATGTAAAACAAGACCAACTTGAGGAAATGTCTTGGCTCCAAGAGCCGAAGTAACTTGCTCTGGCAGGGGTATAACTACTCCTTCTCCTTTAACAGCTCCATTCTTGTTTATTTCAAAAGTTCCGTTCAGTGGTAAGGCGTAATACAAATCATTATATTTTTTCGATGAAAAACGAATTTGCCTTGCTTGAACGTCAAGAGTAACTTTTATCTGTGAATCCAAATCCCAAGAAATGGAAGTTGCGTCCCCTTGCACTTCAAAACCATAATTCTTTAAAATGGTAAGCGGAATAAAGCCATCCTCTGCAGTGGCAGTTCCCATTACTTTGAATGTGGGATACCCTTCTGGTCTCTCATACAGATTTACTTTACCCTGGTAGTAGGAGCCCATCACGTAAACATCCTTTAGGGACACACCCAGTCCCACATCGATTACCGTGCTAGTACGCAAAAAAGCCACGTTGGCTTTTAACGTGCATGGTTTATCAACGGTAAAAGGCACGGTAACGTCCTTATGATTCCACACAAAGAACACGTCACGGCTCACTGTAGCAGTGGAACTCGTACTCTGATCGATTAGGGTTACGCTTACCAAGCCAGGTTTGTTAACGCTGATTCTGAGAGAAGCCTGGTAGTTCTTCTGTACCCCTTCTACAACAGGCACCACAACAAGTTCGTTCAATACGTTAACCTTCCATGGCGTGAACAAATAAAGAGCTACAACTGCCAAAAGCAAAATCCATAGCAAAAACCAAGGAAATTTGGCTTTATTCTTCTTGCGAGGCAAGTAATGGTACTGTGTCATCATACATGTATTATTGTATTATGGAAAAAGCCATATTGTATCACTCAGAACACAGTTTCGAGCTTTTAGAGAACGTTGCCATCTTCAGGTTGAAACCTCCTATTTTGTGTATTGATTTGGATCACGCGCTATTTCTTAAAGAAGATGACTGCCTTGTCATCATTACACCGAAGAGCCAACAGCGTTCAGTAGCTAGATCTATTATGGAGCTGGCAAACGCGGAAGAATTGCAACTTTACTTGGAGGACTTATCGTTTAGTCATTCGTGCGTAAGGAAGTCAGTCAAAAGTAGCGAAAACGACATAATTTATCCTTGGGATCTTATACCCAACAGTGCGTTAGAAGGGCTACCCATTTCCAAAAAACTAAATGGAGAACTAGTTATTCAGTAACAAAAAGAAGAATTATCACGTCTCCAGCCGCGAATACTCCCGATTCTCCACAGTTGCAGCTCAACACCCTTTTGCTAAAGAAAAACTATATGCATTGATCAAGAATATCACTTTAAACCGAGTGTTTCCCTTAACTTATTGGCTTTATCTTCTGTCAAAGGTATGAAGCCCTCAGAATTGTATGGCCAGTATAGAGGTCTATCCACAGACGTGTTGTCCAGAATCTTTTGCAGCTCACTCTTTTCCACATAACCTATCCATAGAGCCAGTAGATGGTCTTCTCCATCAGTAAGTACCACTATGGGAGTAGGAGCAGTACAATCTCCAGCAGCTAAAACTGACCCAAGTATGCAAAACTTTTGCAGATTGGTCTCCGTTCCAGTAATGACAGGGTTTATCTCCGCAAAAAAGGTATTGGATGCACCAAACATTTCGATGGATAAATCTTTCATTCGCTGGCAATATGGGCACGACTCGGTCCCGTAAATCATCATCTTGTAGGTAACCTGGGCATTGCCATTGTCACCTTGGCTACTGTTAGTGCAGCCGGCTAATGGAACTAACACAACTATGGCTAAAACTAATATGGCGGCTAGTTTTCGCACTTTACTAAACACCTCCGCGTCTTCAAGTTCGCTCAACACGAAACGACTGTTTTAGATTATACAACGTTAAGAAAACAGACAAACTCTGTGTTACATGGCAGCCTTCCTAAAAAACCCACTGCCTAATCCAGAGTCGGACGTAACCAACAATCAATTAAATGTTTTTATCCAACCACTGCAGGTTCCACAACAAGAGCGCCTTTCTTAAAGCGTCCGGGAGCCAAAGGCGTTAGGTCAATATCCATGGAGTTACCACTCATCCATTTGCTAAGCTGTTCTGCCATGGCAGGACCGAACATGAATCCATGACCAGATCCACCTGCTGCAACCCAAAGTCCTTCAACCTCATCAACTGGACCAATGGCATGATGATGATCTGGAGTCATCTCATAGAGCCCGGCCCATTGCCTTACTATGTTCACACCCTGAAGGAAAGGAAGAACATGCGTTGCTTCCTTGGTCATCCGCATCAAGAAATCCATGCTACTTGAGAAATCAAACTCTTCTGGCTCATACCAATGCTCTGGATTTACTGGAGGAAGTCCCATAATAAATGAGCCATGGGGACGTTGCTGTATGTAAAAACCTCTAGAGAAAGATATGACCATGGGACCAAGTACTCGTTCCCAGGGCTCTGTTATCAAAATCTCGTGTTTTTCACCCCACAGAGGCAAGTCTATACCAGCCGTCTTAAGCAGCGCTGTACTCCAGGCACCAGCAGTTACTAGAACTCTATCAGAGTACTCCTCAGAACCGTCTTGAAGTTTCACGCCACGCACTTTACCGTTCTGCACGAGAATCTCTGAAACAGGAGTCCATTCCCTTATCTCCACTCCCAGCTTACGCGCAGCTTCTGCATAGGCAAACGTTACACGAAACGGATCTGCATGACCATCACGGCTGTGATACGTAGCTCCAACTACTCCATCTATGTTGACACGCGGAAAATCTCTCTCAACTTCTTCAGGAGACAGTATGGCTGTGTCCAGGCCGAATCTATGCTGAACCTCCGCATTACGTTTCAGTCCTTCAAATTCTTTTCCCGAGTAAGCCAACACTAAATACCCACCTTGCCACAACTCAAGATATTCTTTGGTGTAACCGAGTTCTTCATCCATATGTTCAAATATTTCCAAACTTCGTGCCATGAGTCGCACATTGAATTCGGAGCCAAACTGAGCTCTTATACCTGCCGCACACGAACCCGTTGACCCACCAGTTAGAATTGTTTTCTCCAAAAGCAAAATCTTACCAGCACGTCTTTTTGCTAACTCATAAGCTGTCGCTACACCTTGTATGCCACCACCTATTATGATCAGTTCATAAGTCATAAGCTCGCCTCCTTTTGCAAGGCATTGAAAGGTACACTTCTTGTGGGAGGTCTAACCACGGTTTTTCGCACGTAAAGCTTGGATATAGGTGCGTTTTTCACCATAGCCAATTCCCGAAGCACTAAGAGTCTACAAGTCTTGCCACCACAAGGGCCCATACCGATTCTTAAATAACGCTTCAATTTATCCCAAGAGTCATAACCTTCCTTTATGGCTTCTCTAAGTTCTCTGAGGGTGATATCTTCGCATCTGCAAACTATGATGTTTTCTTCATTCATCCTTAATCATCTCCTTCTAAAGGAGCGCACAACAGGCAACAATTCTCTTGGAATCTCCAGCGTCACCAAAGTAGTTTTGCTAGTTTTATCCAGAGAAGGGAGCTTAACTACGCGAACCACCTGGGCCTCACAAACTTTCTTCCCATATCGATCAAGACCGTCCACTTTTTCTCCTCTTTCAGGAACGCTAATCATCTCGTAAGGTATGGTTACCTGTGCGTCGCCATTCTTCAAAGAAAGTAAGAATATGGCTAGCCCTGGGCAGGAAGCCACACAATTGCCACAGCCGGTGCATTTATCAAAATCGATCACCGGAGGTGAGGTAAGTTTTTCCATGGAAATTGCGTGCACGGGACAAGACTCCACACATGGATTGCAAGGGATATCTTGATAGCATTCATGTACAGCCACAAATCCCTTAAGAAGGCGTTCTTCACTAGGGAAANNATCACCTCTCATGCGTTCAATCCCCTCAAGCACTTTTCTACTTAGGGAGCTTTCCCTGAAACTACTAAGAGCCTGTAGGTATTCGTCAATCCAGTTTTCATTAACTGGAAAACCAAGCTCTTTTGCAGCCACTAAGCCAGCGATACTTCCCCCTAAACTTGCAGTGGTTGCTTCCTCAATGCCTCCTGCATCTCCAGCAACATAAACGTTTGGATTAGTAGTGTGGCCCAACTCGTCATGCCATGGTACGAAACCACCCAGTTCAGGAATATAAACTGTCTCAACCTGGAGCATTTGGAACAAATCCGCCATAGGCATTAATCCCACCGCCAGTGCCACTACATCAACCTTGTGATGCATTTCACTGCCAGGAATTGGTTCCATGTTCTCAGCAACTTCAATAGTAACGGCTTCTTCGACATGCTCACTGCCATAGACACCAAGTACAGTACGCTTTAACAAAAGGGGCACTCCTAACCTCTGAACCTTAGCAGCGTGTACCCAGTATGCACCGCCAAGCTTGGGTAATACATCAATGATGGCATCCACATTAGCTCCTGCCTGAAGCAACTGGTAGGCTAATATGACGCCCACATTTCCGCTGCCAACGATGAGAAAATTCTCACCTGGAAGCACACCGTACTCGTTCATGAGGGTTTGGACCGCACCTGCACCCATCACTCCAGGCATGTCATTGTTTTCAAATAATATCATCCGCTCAGCAGCACCTGTGCAGACAACAACTTTTTTGGCAGATATCTTTACGTGATCCTCCCAAGAAACAGCTAAGTACGTCTGGTCTGGGTATCCCCCTACTACTTCGTACCCCAACAAAATCTTAATGTTTGGTTGGGCATTCACCTGGGCTGCGAGCTGTTTCGCCAAATTAAACCCACGGGTACCAGCACCTCGCTGAGCCCAACCAAAAAACTTGTGTGTCTGTTTGACCAATTGACCACCAAGTTTCTGAAATTTATCAACCAAGAGGACCTGGGCCCCGCTATCAGCTGCTGCCAACGCTGCGTTCATACCCGCTGGACCACCGCCTATTATCATGACGTCCGTTTGAATCATGGCATCATCCCCTTATCACGTTGACGCTCCACAGTCATACCCTCGCTCACAGGGGTAACACAAGCCCTCGTGTTGGGAACTCCGTTAATAACCATTAGACAGCTACTGCAGTTTCCAATAGCGCAAAAGAGTCCTCTGGATCTATGTAGGTTCATGCTCTCTCGCAAAACGTCAATACCGTTCGCGATCAGCGCTGAAGCAACAGTGTCGCCCTCATGCGCAATTATTTGGCGCCCTTCAAAGAGGATGGTAACCTCTTTAGTGCTGGGGAATTCGAGAATAGGATGTTCTTTAATGCGACGCGACAAAATCTTCGCCTCCCCTTTCTTCCCTTAACGTTAATATTCTTATGGTAATAATTTAACACAAGCTGGAGCTAAGATGAACTTCAATTTCTCAAACGCATTAGTAAGAACCAAGCAGATACCTGCAACATTGAAAAAGAAAGTGATAAACAGAACACTATGATATAAAAAAACAAAGGAAGAAAGCTCGGCCTGAAAGCAGCCAAGATATCTTTCTTCCTTTGATAAACACGCCCTAAGGCGTCATGTTATACGCAACCACACTGCGACCAGCCTACTCGTAACGCAATGCCTCTACGGGATGCAATAGGCTTGCCCTGTAAGCCGGGTAAATACCGAAGAACACTCCAACTAGAAGCGCAAACGACACTGAGAGTAACAAATTCTGCCAAGTTACCAGCATGGGTATCGATGCAGCACTGCTAGCTGCAGAGCTGAGTCCCCAGC
>DMVM01000144.1:28770-34200 GCA_003476705.1 Coprothermobacter sp. | reverse complement strand
ATGAGTCTGTTGTCAATGTGAAGATGTAGTTTCACTTATACCAACCTCCTTGAGCGAATTTTAGCTGTTTTCAAGTGAAGCTCTGAGCAGTTGGGTGAGATTTTTTATGGATTCAACGCCCGCAGTCATAGCGTTAGCTGAAAGCTCTTGAAGAGAGCTACTTTCTCTAAAGCTTACTATCTCCAGTAGCATGGGCAAATTAACACCCGTAATTACTTCCACATTTTCGTTTAGTAGATAAGCTGCAGCGTTACTGGGGGAGGCACCAAACATATCTACAAAAACCAGTACGCCGCTACCGTCGTCAAGCATCTTAACAGCACTTAAGATTCTTTCTTTGAGTTCATCGATGCTGTCGCCTTCCTTTAAAGACACAAAATCCACCTTTTCTTGGGGTCCGGCTATCATTTGCATAGCATCCAATAATCCTTCTCCCAATCTGCCATGGGTCACAATTAACATTCCTACCATGTTTCACTTTTCCTTTCTCTTTAAGCTAAGATTCCAAGAGCACCGCACACAATACCAATGACTACCAGCAGGAACAGTATCTGCAGAATGCTCCATTTTCTGGAACGTAGCAGCCAGTAAACCAAGAAGACAAACATCAGTGGCAGTAAATAGGGCAGTAGCTGGTCGAGGAATGTCTGTATTTCTACTACTTGTTCTACAGCTTCCCCTTCTATGGTAACAGTTCTAGCGAATTTCAAAGGTGTTCTAACCGAAGCTAAGATGGATGGAATAAAACCACCCATAACTCCCAAAGCAAACATGCTTGCAAGATCTGTAATAGTGGTGAGCGCTCTGCTACCAGCTGTCTTTACCAAATTTATACCTTGGTTGTATCCTAGCCAAAAACCGGGGAACATTACGTAGAAATAGATGAATCCTAGGATCAACATAAGAACAGCACCAAACCAATTTCCACTTAAAGCCATGCTAGCGGCGAACACCGCAAAGATAGGTTTCATAAGAATGGCTGCAATAGTATCTCCTATACCAGCCAAGGGTCCCATTAATGCTACTTTGATGCTGTCTGCCACTTCTGGCTGTTTTTGCTCTTCCAAAGCACAAGCTGCCCCAAAAATTGTTGGGGAACCGATAAATGGGTTGGTGTTGTAAAAATTCAGGTGCCTTTTAATGGCTTCGAAGTATTCATCTTCATTGGGATAAACTTTCTTGAGTATTGGCATAATAGAATAAGCGAAGCCGAGGGCTTGCATTCTTTCATAGTTCCAAGAGAGCTGAAGAGTAAAGTTATGCCTTAGCATAGCTGTTACCAGATCACGACGTGTCACATTAGTTTCTTCTAGGTGTTGAGGCCCTGTAACAAGTTCTTCTTCACCCATTGCTTCGGCTTGTACACTTTCTACTCGCTCAATGCGGGTAGACAAGTAATTGTAAATAGCTACCACAGCGAGTACGGCAAGCATGATGCCAATAAGTGGCATCTTTAGATAAGCGAATAGGACAAAGCCGAGGATGAAGAATCCCCAGTACTTAGGCAGTGGCAGGTATGTAAGCAGTATGCCAAAACCTAAAGCTGGCAGTAGGTGGCCCATAGCTGTAAAGCCATTGGTCAACCAAGCGGGAATGGCAGAAACCAAGTTTTGAATGGGTCCTGCTCCAAGCCAGATAGCAAAGAACAGTGGTATGGCTCGGCTAAGTCCCCAAGGTAATTGACCTAGCCAGTGCATCCAAACAATACCTCGTTCGTTGTGGGTCTCTGCATAATGATCTGCACCGTGAATAAACACTGTGGTAACGGTTCTTCCCAAAATATCTAGCTGAGTCATTAGTAGAGACACAGGTACTGCGACGGCTATTCCTTGTGTTATAGCCACTGAAAGTGGCTCATTGGACAATGCAGCTACAGCTGTACCGACGATAGCACCAGTCATGTAGTCTGGAATGGTGGCACCGCCGTACGTCCACAGACCTAAAGACATGAGTTCCAGAGTGCCTCCTATGGCTAAGCCGAGAGGAACGTCTCCAACAATGAGTCCAGTAAATAAACCCGCGACAATGGGGTCAGCGAACTGCCATGCAGGACCTAGACTCGCGAGCATAGCAAAGTAACCATAAAGCGCTAATAGCAATGCAATTCCCACACTGTAACCTTCCATTGATACTACACCTCCCTGTCAATTAGTTACGCCCTGTTGTGGGCGTTACACCAGATATGTGTGTCAGGATCCACCTCCTTGGAGGCGACACACTGTTCTACAACCTCCAATGATAATTCTAATATAAGTGCAACCAAAGTTATCTTTATAAATTCCTTATTCTTGTTAAATACTTTTCGATTACACTTTGGTTATATTCATCAACATCTTGCTTGTTCGCCATAAGAGAACCGTTGAAATAGACATCTGGACTAAAGCCCCCATTAAGAAGGTTTTTTACGGTTTGAACAACAAGCGAATGCATAATGAAAGATCCTGCGATAGTGGATAGAGCACCAACGCCCATGGGTAAGCCTTCAAAAGTCAGTGCTGCATCGCCAATGGGACAGCAGTTGTCAATGGTAACAGTGGCATAATCTTTCAATTTCTTGCCAGAGGAATGCAAAGATCGCAAATAATCTGAGTACTGCATCGACGTTATGGCTATAACATTCACATCTCTCTCTTGACATGCTTTAGCTACTTCAATAGGGACAGCGTTGTTACCAGAATTGGAGATGACTACGAGGGCATCTGGTGGCGTTATCCGGTGATAATCAACGATGATTCTACCGATGCCTTCTACCTTTTCTAAATACTCTGACTTTGTTATTTCCTGGTGTCCAGTCAAACTTGGTTCTAAGATGGCATGAATGTTTGCCAGTGTTGCTCCCCGCCAGAACACATCTTCAGCTACCAAGTGCGAGTGGCCAACACCAAAAGTGTGTATGATGCCATCACTTCTTGTGCATGTGGCTAAGATATCCGCAGCTTTTAGCAACTTCTCGTGCTGGGTACTGGTAATCTGTGTAATGATATTGCTCACAACGCTCAAATAGTCGTTCAAGGGATCCATTTCCATTTTGCACCTCCTAGTTACCTTGATTGTACACTGGGATCCTTCTATATATGGTGATTAAAAACACGGCTTTAAGGTTTTCTGTAGAATTGTTCTATTCCACTCAGTTGAATGTATCATTTTGCGGAATATTTTCACGAAGAACTGGTAATATACTTTTTAGATGGGTTCAACAAAAGAACCCTAACAAGAAACCATTCACGATTGAGGAGGTGTTTAACCTTGGCAGAGGTAAAACCAGATTACACATTGGACATGAAAGGCGAAGTTTGCCCGGTTCCGGACGTGGAGACCAGAAGGAAACTAAAGACCATGAAGAGCGGCGAAATTCTCGAGGTTCTTATTGATTACCCGCTTTCTAAGGAACGCATTCCGGCTAGTGCTCCCAAAGAGGGAGGAGAAGTACTAAGCATTGAGGAAACTGGTCCAAGCGAATGGCGCATCATCATCAAGAAAAAGTAGTAGCACACACGAATTGTGAATCACCTTTAGGAAGGGAGGTACAGCCATGCAAGGCACGTTGATTGGTGGACTCATTGTTGGTCTTCTATTTGGTTTCCTGCTTCAGCGTTCCAGAATGTGCTTTAACTCTGCTATTAGAGATGTTCGCTATTTTAAAGACAATTGGTTGTGGAAACAAGGACTAATGGCAATTGCAGTGGCGACTATTGGGTTCCAGCTGATGGCTGCTTTAGGAGTAATTAAACTGAACCCAGCAGCATTCATCCCTGCTGCCCAGATTGTAGGCGGGTTCGCATTCGGTATGGGTATGGTTCTAGCAGGAGGCTGTGCGAGTGGTGTTACTTACAGAATAGGTGAGGGAAATGCCGTAGCGATCATTGCTGCCACTTTTTATGCCCTTTTCGCCGGAGCTGCCAGAACTGGAAAACTAAAATCTATTACTGCTCTGTTTGGCAAACCCATCACTGTTACCATGGAGAATCCAGGGGTTTACGCTGCTAAAGAGGGACAGGTAGCCCCAACGGTTGCTAACTTGCTGGGTATCGATCCGTGGATTGTTGCCATTGTTTTTGCTTTGATCATCTTTGCGTATTTGTTCTTCACCAAGACTTCTGAGAGAAAAGCACCTATGCACTGGACTGTGGGTGGAATTCTAATTGGTCTTGTGGGTATGCTGGCTTATTGGTCTAACCAGAGTTACAGTTTAGGTATTACCGGTGGTTGGATTAACTTATTTACTGCTACTTTAACAGATGCACCTTACAACTGGATCGGTATGGAAGTCTTAGGCATTATTATTGGTGCGTTTATTGCCGCTATCATTTTCAAGGAGTTCAAGATCCGCTTCCCGAAAGATCCCAAAGCCTATGTTTATGCTGTCATAGGTGGCGCTTTGATGGGTTGGGGCGCTGGTGTGGCAGGAGGCTGCAACATCGGGCATTTTTTGAGTGGTGTGCCTCATTTAGCAATCAGTTCTCTTTTGGCTACTGCATTCTTCATACTTGGTAATTGGTTCATGTACTGGTTGCTTTACGGGAGGGATTAGTGATGCACATTGTTTTACAGGTAATTAATCCACCTTATAGCTATGAGGATATGGATAGTGCTATAAAAATAGCTGATGCGGCTTTGAAGAAAGGTCACAAGGTATCCATCTTTCTATTCGCTGATTCAGTGCTTTCCGTGAATACCAAAGTTAAACCCATCAGAATAGACAGGAATATACCAAATCTGCTCAAAGACTTGGCTGACAGGGGAGCGGAGATTCACATCTGTGGACTTTGCTTTGAATATCGTGGGCTGGACATTGAAGCTGCCACGCCAGGGGCTGAGCTTAGCGGTGTACCTGAGATGGCTACTCTACTTGCCACAGCAGATCGCTATGTCAACTTCGCAGTGTAGGAGGTGGCTAGAATGAAAAAAGTGTTGTTTGCAGTTTATCAATCCCCTGTGGGTTCCATTTGGGTAAATGAGGTATTTAGGTGCGTCTTCGGTATGTATGCTGAGGACATAGAGCCTGCCGTTTTGCTGGTACGCGATGCGGTTATTGCTTTGAATAAAGAAACCAAACCAGAACATCTTGGTTTGCTTCCACTAAGCACCACGTTTAAGTACATTGAACGCTATGAAACAAAAGTTTATGCTGTGAAAGAGTGTTTGGATTGGCGAAAGATAAATGAAGAGGACATCGATCCTAGGTGGCACGCTGAACTCATATCAGAAAAGGACTTGCCAAAGCTTTTGCACGAGTATGATACCGTGCTGTGGTTTTAAGAAGGAGGTGCCAGTGATGTCGCTAATAATGGTGAAATTCAGCCCAAACGGAAAAATGCTGAACTCGCTGCTCTTTGATGCTGCCATGGCCGGGGACGATTTGCTGCTCATACAGGACGGCGTGCTTTACGCAGTAGCTAAGCCAGAACTTCTGGACGAACTAAAAGAGCG
>DMVM01000144.1:678-28616 GCA_003476705.1 Coprothermobacter sp. | reverse complement strand
TGAGGAGCCCTTTTTTATTTCTCTACATTGCTATCGTGCTAAGGCTCTTGACATACCTTCCAAAGCTTGCTTAAGTAGTGTGCGAGGCATAGCATAGTTCACTCTTAGGAATCCTTCTCCTCCAGGACCGAACATGGTTCCTTCTTCCACGGCAACTTTTCCATCATGCAGTAACTTCTGGCTTACTTCAGCGCAGCTCATATGGAGCTGCCTTATGTCAAACCACGCTAGGTAGGTTCCCTCTGGTTCTATTACACTTACCGTAGGTAGGTTTTCCTGTAGAAACGTCTTTATGAATTGCAAGTTTTCCTGCAGATACTCAAGAAGCAAATCAAGCCATGGCTCACCCCAACTGTAGGCTGCCTTGGTGGCCACGATCGCAAACAGATTTGTTTTGTTCAATGCTAAAGCGAACATGGCTTCTCTAAATGTTTTTCTTAACTGTTCATCGGGAATGAACAGATTTGTGTTTTCTAAACCTGCCAAATTAAAGGTTTTGCTGACTGATGTTGCAGTGACTGTGCGTTTCGCTAGCTCTGGCGCTACATTAAGAAGGGGGTGGTGAACGTAGGAAGGGAAGACAAAATCTGCCCAGAGTTCGTCGTCAAAGATTACCACATCTTCATATTTGCTGAGTACATCTGCAAGTCCTTTGAGTTCTTCTTTGGTCCAAACACGTCCCACAGGATTATGTGGGCTGCAAAAAATGAACATTTTTGCTCCTTGACTTAATTGTTTATCTAAATCTCCCAAATTCATGGTGTAACGACCATTGTTGTTGAGCATTAGCTGGTTGTACAGCACTTGCCTCCCTGCTAGCCTTATGGTTCTTTCAAAAGGTGGGTAAACGGGTGGCTGGATGATAATACCATCTCCTGGCGAGGTAAAGGTTCTTACAGCTACGCTAAGAGCAGAGATGGTACCTGGTGAAGTAACAATCCAATCATGCTTCACGTTCCAGCCGTGACGCCTTTGCCACCATCGGGCTACCTCTGTGTAGTATTCTTCATCTACAGTGGTATAACCAAACATGCCATGCTGAGCCCGCTCTTTAATGGCTTCCACCACTTCGGGAGGACTTCTAAAGTCCATGTCTGCTACCCACATGGGAATCGCATCATCGGTGCCATAAACGTTCTTAAGTCCATCCCATTTGCTGGAGTTGGTACCTCTACGGTCAATGATTTGGTCGAAAAAGCTTTTATCCAACTAAAACACCTCCCAAAGTCCATTCTACTATGGACGTAATTCTGAGCGTCCAACACTTTTCATTGTGCGAGCTTGCTTTACTCAATAGCCTCTTTAGGAATGGTAAAAAGCGTCAAGATGTAATTTAAAATGGAAATACTTGTGGCAAAATGAGTTCTTACAGCTAAGAATGTAGAGCGATATTAATTCTTAATTGTATTGCACTAGCAGGTTTTTGCAGGAGGTGAAGGCTGGTGACTACGCTTGTGTTGGTTTTTGTCTTGTGCGCTGTGGCGTCTGGGCTGTTATCTCTTATACGTACGAGGTGGAGTCAGGTTCTGAGTTTGCTGATTGGCCTACTTGCTACAGGCTATGGCTGTTTCTACGGACTGGGTATTGCAGCCGAACACATTCAGTTTTCTGTGTACAAAGCCAACATATCTTTTATTTGGACTGGTATTGCTAGAGTTTTGTGGCCCACGGTGCTCGTTATGCTGATTTTAGTTTATGTGGCTTTGTTTGACCTCAAGGAGAAACATTGGATTGAGCAGTTCGTTGCTCTTAGTTTGATTGGCAGCATGGGTATCTTCTTAGTACTCACCTCCAGAACTTATCTTTCCATGTTTTTGGCGTGGGAAGTTATGCTTTGGTCTGGATTTTTCATTGTGCGATTGACCACACATGGAAAAGATGTTGTGAAAGCTAGCTTGGTTAGCAATGTTTTCTGGTCAATTTTATTCTTGGTCGCAGTCACTCTGCTTTCTGAATACGGTTGGGATTCCAGTTATGGCGCCGTTGCAGAAAAGTTGGCTTCCTTCAATGTGCCATCGATGTTTGGGTTACTGCTTCTTTTCCTGGTGTTTCTTAGCAACATGGGCGTGTTCCCGTTTCACTTTTCGATGGAACGCACGTTGGAAAGTGTAGACCCCATTGCTGCTGCTTACCTCTCGGGGGCTACGACCAAGGCAGGGCTTTTCGGTTTGTTATCCATGTCTTTGTTTACCGGAGCAGAATGGCTTTCGCACTTCGGGTCTTTATTTTCTTTGCCTGTTGGAAGTTTAGTGATTGGCGCTGTGGTAATAGCTGGAGCGCTATACTTCAGCCATAAGGCTTTGAAGTCTGACAGCTATCAAACTTTACTCAGTTACATTTCCAGCCTACAGCTCTCCTATGTTGCAATTATATTGCCCTTTATGCCCATGGAAGTGGATTATTTGCCTTCTGCATTCATAGGTACTGTGATGATGGCCTATGCTCACAGTTTGTCCCAGACTGGTTTGTATGTGGCAGCTGGCCGGTCTACGGAAAATAGCTTGTCTATTGAAGGTGAAGAGACTAAAGAGGTAGTTGAGCAATTACCTCTATGGCGCAGGATGCCTTACACCAGCGTTTTGTCTTTGATCAGTGGTTTATCTGCCACTGGTTTGCCACCTTTAATTGGGTTTAGTGCTCTATACATGGTTTACGCAGCATTCTTCGAGATGGATCTTTATGTGCTTCCTGGTTTGCTTCTCCTGGTTACTTTGTGCTTACTACTTTGCACGATAAAGTATCTTGGTAGCTTCCTTTTCGTTAAGAAGCCCAGTGCCATTGGCGAAAGAGGCATTGTGAGCATTGTGGTAAGTATTTTGATCGGCGTCGGAATTCTGGGTTTAGGTGTTTTCAATACCAGCTTACAAAAACTACTAAGCAAACCTCTAAAGTCCTTGTCGGAATTCTTCGTGTTTGATTTCAAGACACAAACCGCTGCGGGTAGTTGGAATAGTTTGTACGTTTTCGCCATTCTGATTGCGGCAGTGCTCATGGCAGCCTTGGTATGGAGTTTTGGTTCTAGCGAAGAAGCAGGCGGATTTACCAATTCCAATAGCGAAGAAAGTTCTCCTGATTTGCCTGCTACAGACCATAACTCCGAAGAGTTTCCAGAAGAAGGTGATAACCTATGACCATAGAAAATATTTTAGGTGCCTTTTTCCTTTTATTGCTACCGCTGTTTTTCACGTTTGTTGGTCTTTTTCTTGTTGGCGTTTTCCAGTGGTTGGGGAGCTTAAGTAAGCCGACCCACCAGCATGTGCCTTTCTGGAAGCCTTTTACTGATGTGGTAGCTTTTTTCAAGGAGCCTTCTACCGATTTGGGCTGGCTACCAAATGTCCTGTTTGTTCTTGCCTTAGCAGTGCCTGTATTTTTGGTCTGGTTGCTCCCGTTTGCTTCTGTGCCTACCATGGCAGTTCACGGCGATCTTTTGGTTGTGAGCTTTGGGCTATTTGCCAGCACTTTGCTGATGGACCTGGCGGAAAGGACGTTGCGAGAAACTTCTGATAACTGTCAGCATGCTCATGGATGGAGCGTTTGGGCTGTTGATTTGTCGTTGATCCTTGTGGCTTTCGTTGTGGCAGCTACTGTAGGGTCGCTTAAGCTTATTGACATAGTGAACATGCAGTGGGGAGACATACTAAGTGGTAGCAGCCCCAGTGCTTTGAGTTTCAAAGATTGGCTAATTGGTAAACTGCCTTTAGCAGGGTTACTGGGTATTGTTTCTTTGGGGGTTTACCTTGCAAATATTACTCAACTGTTCAGACAACAGTATTTGGAAAGTTTCCATAACGGTGCCAGTAAATACGCCGGTATGAAGCTATTAACGTTTTCTTTGAACGTTGCTGTGAGGTTGATTCTCTATTCTATACTGTTCTTGGGTCCTGGCTCTGTTTTAGTTACTACCCTGAAAGTGCTGATAGCTTTTGTCCCTGCAGCTTTGGTTGGCATGCTTGTCTCTATGGTCTCTTCAGCAAAACTCATGGTGTACCTAAATACTTTGTTGGTTGTTCTGTCGTTTATTAGTCTGGTATTCACATCTCTGTGACCAAACCATAGAAGATATGAAGGTATGCTGCAGTGTGACGAGGCATGGAGAACGCTGCTCGGCAGGTGAGAAAGCTATAAAATTCCGAGTAAACGTTTGGGTAGCCTTTTAGAAAAGTCACAATACAGAAAGGCTGCATCTGGCATCTTTTCTTTGGTAGCTGTTAACATATTTGGATAACAATCAAGTGCTGTTATGATACTTCCAGCTTCGTAAAGCATTGAAGAAATTGCACCTGTGCCTACTCCTAAGTCAAGAATCGTGGCATCGTTTTTAGGATTCACTCGGTCCCAAATAAATAAAAGTATTCCATAAAAGTACTTTGCTGTAGCCGGCAAAAGGGTATTCGTTACAGCCATTAGATCCAAACATATCTCGATAGCGTTTTCTGCCCATTTGTCGAATAAGTTTTGCTTTGAGAAATAACTTACTTTTTACCGAGCTTTTGTATCGTTAAAGCTAATAAGGTTATGATGGTGATTGCTGCTTAGGACTAAACACTCCTGTAATATGCATCACGCCGGCAATGAGCAAAGCGATACCAGTTAAGACAGGTAGCGACAAAGCTGCAACAAACGGGTTAAGTATAATTAAGAGTCCCGCTATTAGCAGTAGTACGTTAAGGATTATGCTAGCGATGTACATTGCACTGCTTACGAGTTTGTAGAAGCCTGCCCTGGTAAGTCCTAACACACCCTCAATAAAAAACCATATGCCAATGATGAATCCTAGAGCAGTGACAGCAAAGGCCGGTCGCGCTAAGAGAATAATGCCTAAAATTATGGCTATTATTGCGTATATTAGGTTGGCAGTAGATTCTTTGTACCTGAACAGAAAAATGACGCCACTTACTAGGACTGCGATGCCGACGAAAAGAGCTAACGTGGTCATAGTAGCTGCCGGATTAGAAAGAACCAAAATGCTCACAATAATCATCAGAATGCCGATAAGCAAGTTTGCCCAATCAAAACCTGATTCCATGGTCAATCACCTCCCCTTTGTATGAATTCATGATGCTCATTATAGCATATGTATGCCTGTACCTAGGCATTCCTCCATTGACGCCTTAGGCCAAACGCTTGCTTGTACCTCGCCAATATGCACTTTTCTAAGAAAAATCATGCAAAGGCGTGATTGACCAATGCCTCCACCCATGGTTAAAGGAAGTTCACCACTGAGCAACCTTTTGTGGTAGGGAAGGTCTTTCTTGTTAAGTTCACCTCTAAACTGTAACTGTTCAAGTAGTGACTTAGGGCTTACTCTTATGCCCATAGAAGAAAGCTCCACAGCTTGATCTAACAGGGGATAATACACAATGATGTCACCATTTAATCCATGATAACCTTTTTCTGTTATGGTGATCCAATCATCGTAGTCTGCTGCTCTTCCGTCATGTGGGCATCCATCTTCAAGTGGATAGCCGACACCTATAATGAACACGGCTCCAAATGTTCTCGCTACGGCGTCTTCTCTTTCTTTTGGCGAGAGATCAGGATACATCTTCTGCAGTTCCTCACTGTGAAAAAAATGAATCTTTGAAGGCAAGAAGGGTTCTGGCAAACTATGGAACCGTTCGCATATGTCACGTTCAGTGTCTCTGATTATTCTGTATATTTTCCTGACCACGCGTTTGAGAAATGGTAGGTTTCTTTCTGCTTCTGTGATTACTTTTTCCCAATCCCATTGATCCACGTAAAAGGAATGAAGGTTGTCTACCACTTCATCAGGCCTTATGGCGTTCATATCAGTGTAAATACCTTCACCAGGTAGAAAGCCATACCTGTGCAAGGCTTCTCTTTTCCATTTAGCCAAGGATTGGACAATTTCCACTTGGCTGCCATCTTTTGTGGTAAAGCTGACGGGTTTTTCAACACCGTTCAAGTTATCGTTTAAGCCTGTGTGTGCATTGACCATGAGCGGGGCAGATACTCTCTGCAAATTGAGTGCTTTGCTCAATTTCTTTTGAAATGAGTCTTTTATCAGCTTTATGGCTACTTCTGTTTCCCTAACATCAAGGTAAGGGGAGTAAGATCGTGGTAATTTCAGTCTGTTCTTCGCTTCCATTTCCAAACCTGTATGCAATTACAGCACCCCTTTCTCATGCCCAACTTTTCTGTATGAAGGCAATTATAGTGGTTTAATGGCGCTATGTGAAAAGAAAAGGAGAGGCAACAGTTAAGTTCCGGTTAAATTGGGATTACAAAAAAGGAAGAGCCATAAGGCTCCTCCTATGAAAGTTATTTGTGCTTTGCAATTGCTAAATTAGAATTGCTTTGCCAACTGCTCCGCTTCCTTCATAGCATCGGAAACCAGCTTTTCCACATCTTCACCGATGATATCAAGTCGCTGGGCAGCTATTAAGGAAACATCTTCCACACCAAAGAACTTAAGCATGCTGGTGGCATACTTACTTGCAAAATCCCATTCGTCAAAAGGTGGAGTAAGGTATTCACCACCTGTGGTCATAATGACCACTGCTTTTTTGTTCTTAAGCAAACCAACCGCACCGTTTTCCGTGTATTTAAACGTAATGTCGGTTACTGAGACGTAATCAAAATAAGCTTTTAGTATGGCTGGAATGCTTAGATTCCACATGGGTGTTGCTATGACGTATTTGTCTGCTTCGACAAACTGGAATGTGTACTTAAGAACAGGATGATCCTTCAGGTTGTATTTGTCTTCCGACATTATGGTATCGATCTCTTCTTTTGACAAGAAATGGATGTTTTCTTTATACAAATCCAGTTCGATTATCTCATCCTCTGGGTGAGCTTTTTTGTATTCTTTGATAAAATGCTCTGAAATCCTAAAAGTACGTGACTCCTCATTGCTTTTTGGGTTAGCCTTGATATAAAGCACTTTTGCCATGTTGTTTCAACCTCCTCATAATTCTAAAAATAGTTATCTGTTTCACTATAACAATTATAACATTTCAAGGCAAAGGTCATTCACAAATTAGAATGAGTGGTAATAAACTCTTCTTGAAGCAATGGCAAAGCCTGGACCACAGTAGTTCAGGTTCTAATTAACGAAAAAGCAAAAACTATTTTGTGCAACTAAACGAAGCACTTTACAATACAACGGATTAAGTTTTGGCTCATAACCATTTTCTACTTCTAAGGAAGAGCGTCATGGCAACTACGGAAACAGCCATGAGTGTTAGCGCCCAAGCGTAGCCGTATGTCCAATGGAATTCAGGCAAATCAAAATTCATACCGTAGATACCAGTGATCACAGTGAGTGGCATCATTATGGTGGTCATCGCTGTTAGTACCTTCATGATGTTGTTCATATTGTTTGACACGCTGGACAAATAAGCATCCATTGACGTGAAAACCATGTCGTGGTACATGTCAACCATGTCCAGTAGGTGCATCAGGTGGTCATAGAGATCCATGAAGTACATTCTGTTTTCCTCAGAAGATTGCAGTGAATCATGTCTCAGCATTAAGCTGAGCACATCCAAGTTATTGGACACGCTTTTTCTTATTTGGTTTATTTCTTGCCTCAATTTAAAAATCTCATTTAGGACTTGTTGGTTTGGTCGCTGAAATATGCGTTCTTCAATTGTCTTGAGCTTATTGTCAATCTTATCAAGTATGGGGAAGTAGTTTGCTATGAGTCCATCAAGCAGGTTGTAAAGTAAGAAGCCGACCCCCTTATTGAATAATTCGGGCTCGCCTTTAATAGTCTTTATGGTATCTTCTATGAAATTGATATCTTTTTGATGTACTGTGACTAAGTAGTTGTCAGAGATGAATGCCGAAAACTGCGATAGTTTGACAACACTTCCTTTGTTCGATGCTACGGTTGCTTCCATTAGGAGAAACGAGTAGTTTCCGTAGCTGTAGAACTTCGGCCTTTCTCCCTCCTTCATGGCACTCTCTATGGCAATTGGGTGAAAGTGAAACCCTTCTTCAAGTAACTTTGCTTCCTCTTGACTGGGTTTTGCAAAATCGACCCAAATTGTTTTTTGCGTGTCACTTATGGCAGTAAGTATCTGTTTCGGGTCTGTCATTTCTTCTAGCTTCGAAGTTTGGTTATCATGTATAAAAATTCTCAGCACAGCTTTACCCCCTTTTTGTGCTATATTGTCCCTTAAATGTTAATGTACGACACTAGTTTTTATGCTTGAGAAAGATTATTATGACTAACCTTCCTAGTTAAGGTTTTCATAGTAACCGAACATATACATATCAAAGGATAGGTACTAGGTTTACCATGAAACTTTTATAGGTCTACTCACCTGAGCTAACGGATTTATGTTTTAGAAGTGCCTTGCTTTTCCTCCTTATCGATAGAAAACATCCACGCTTGAAGGTTTAATAATGGATTTAGCTGTGCAAAAGTTGAGGTTATCAACAATGCAGCGGCACCCGTACTGTAGCTAACAAAGAGAGTATTTACTTCTTGCTTTTTAGTAAGCCAGGCTGTTTAGTTTTGGTGCCTTTCGCTGACAAAAACAGAAACAATAGCTCAAATTCTTTTAGGAGCTTAGGAAGAATAGGTCTTGGCAGACGGCAAAGTTTTTTGCTGGTTATCCTGTGAAAATCTTTGGTTAAACTCGATAGTTGTATTCTCAAAAAAAGTACCAAACGGCACAATGTTTTTCCAAACAACGTTTACATTTAAAGTTAGTTGAAAGTAGCGTCCATGCTCAGTTGACATGTCAGATACGAGTCCGTACTAATGCTCATTATGGCTATGCGTGCTACAACTTTTTCACCTTCGGTGATTCCTATGGAAGGCTTTTCATATTGCTAATTACTAATTAAAGGCCACCCTCAAGTTTTCCATAAGTACTTTCCACTGTTGTGCAGGAAGTAAAAAATTGGGCTGACGATAAGCAGGCATATCAGAGCACTATATGCACCATAATAATGGTATACGCACGTTTAGTGTATGAAGGAAGAGGTGCAAATGATGAGCAAGCTTTTTACCCCTTTGCAGATTAAGGGACTTAGTTTAAAGAATCGCATTGGGATGTCTCCCATGTGCATGTACTGTGGAGGTGAAGATGGGTTAGCCACTGACTGGCATTTTGTCCATTATTCTACTAGGGCTGTTGGTGGGGTGGGTTTAATACTTCAGGAAGCTACCGCAGTGGAGAAAAGAGGACGCATCACGGCTAATGATCTTGGGCTCTGGGATGATAGCCAAATTGGCCCATTGAAGCATATTGTGGATTTTGTGCACAGCGTTGGATGCAAGATCGGTGTTCAGCTGGGGCATGCTGGTAGAAAATGCGAAGTCGAGGGGGAACATATTGTGGCTCCGTCAGCCATGCATTGGAGTGACAGCTACCCTTTACCAGAGGAGCTAACTAAGGCTGAGATACAGAAAATTGTTCAGGCTTTCGCTGAGGCAGGGAAAAGGGCAGTAAAGGCTGGATTTGACGTGTTGGAAATCCATGCTGCTCACGGATACCTTATCCACGAATTCTTGTCACCTTTATCAAACAAAAGAACTGATGAATACGGCGGGGGAATAGAAAACAGGGTTAGGTTCCTCAGGGAAGTTCTGGAGGCAGTAAGGAGCAATGTTCCAGAGGATATTCCCATTTTCATGCGCGTTTCGGCAACCGATTACGTGGAAGGCGGGCTCGATATTGATGAGACCATAGCCATCGTGAACATGGTTAAGGATTTGATTGATGTTGTGGACTGCAGCTCGGGCGGGCTCTTGTCTCCACGCATAGACCTTTACCCGGGCTATCAAATAGGGTTTGCAGAGGCAGTTAAAAGGGAAACAGGTGTAGCTACTGCTGCTGTAGGCCTAATAACAAGTCCTGAAATGGCTGAAGAAATCATAGGCAACCAAAGAGCGGATTTAGTTTTGCTTGGCAGAGTCCTTTTAAGGCAGCCTTATTGGCCGTTGTATGCCGCACACGAGCTCAAAGCAGACGTGGTGTTTCCGAAGCAGTACGAGCGTGGGGAATACCGGTGAAAACTGCGGGAGTGGATGGATGTGAGCGGAGAAATGGCACAAGTTCTTAGGGTAGAAAATCTAACCAAGATTTATCCTAACGGCAAGAAGGCAAATGATGGGATAAACTTAGCTGTTGGTGAAAAAGAGATTGTTGGTGTTATTGGACCAAATGGTGCCGGTAAAACCACGATGCTAAGGCAGATTTTGGGTTTGCTCAAACCCACCGATGGAAAAATAACATTACTTGGCAAAGACATAACAAAGGATCCATTGGCGGTAAAAGGAGAGGTGGGCTATGAACCTCAATATCCGCTTTACTACCCATCCCTTACGATTGAAGAAGAAATCGGTTTTGCCTTGAGGTTTAAAGGTTATAAAGGGGAAGGATATAAAAAGAAGTTGGATGCAATAATTGAACTATTAAATTTAGGCGACGTCCGTAAATACTTTGGATATCAGCTTTCTCCTGGGCTGGTGAAGTTATCCCTTCTCGCTGTTGCTTTAGCGCAGGGCGGGCAATTTCTCATATTGGATGAACCTACATCCATGGTTGACATTGTCACGAAAATGCACATTTGGGAGATATTTTCAGAGCTGAGTGAGGAGCAATCCATTTTGATAGCCAGCCACGACATGAACGAGGTTAAACGTCTATGTGATCGCATTTACATTTTGGTAGATGGAAGAATTATTGCCCAAGGTTCGCCTGAAGAAATCTCCAATATGCTGAAACTGCCATGCACCATGAGGCTGACCGTTTCGAACATCGACTGTACAGAGAATCTGCTCGAAGAAAGGCAGGTCAAATACAGCTTGCAGAATGGGGTATTCAACCTGTCAGTGGACAATTTAAGCTCTGCCATGGAACTCATAGGCGACATAAACAGCTCATTTTGTATTACTTACATAGAAATGGAAGCGCCTTCTTTTGATGAAGCAGTAATGAGGCTGATAGGGGATAACCATGGATAAGATCATTACAGCCATCCAAATGCAGTTTAAAACCTTAAGAATCTACCTACTCCAGCTTTTCTTGGTAGTCTTTGTCATGCCCTTTTCCTATGCCTTGGTGGTGCTTCTCTCAAGTGGTACGCAGAACGTCTCTGTAAGTTATCTGCTTTCTGGCTACATTGTGTCTACGCTGATCAGTACATTCTTAGCTATGCTTGCGCTTAGCATAACAAACCTTAGGCAAAAGGAAGTGCTGGAGCTATATTCCACCTATGCAGTAACGTTCCCGGAGGTCATCGTAAGTGTCTGCCTTACTTATGTCCTTATTGTTCTGCCCATCATCGTTGCCGTACTGCCTTTTATACTCATCCACGTATCCAGCGTGAACTACCTTATGTTTTTCTTAGCAATTATTATATCCATTCTCTTTTTGCTGTGCTTCTCTGTTTACCTTGGGCTAAGCATGAAAAACCTTTTCATAGCCAATGGTTTGCTCCAGCTGATTTCCTGGGCCTTTATACTGTTTTCTCCCATTTACTACAGTTTCCAGAGCCAAAGTACAGTATTTAAGTACGTGCTCTTAATAAACCCGACAACGCATTTGCTCAATATAATCCGTATACCCTTGGGCTTTGCACCTACGGCTAGCGTGTGGATCTCCTACATGTATGTTAGCTTACTCATTGCCCTGATGCTCCTCTACATATCAAAGCGTGTAAGGAGCACCTACATATTGGAAAAGATTTTCTAAACAAGGTTTGGTAAAAAAGGGGCCGGCTTTTAGCCAGCCCCGTTATAAGCAGGTGTTTTAACCTGCTTGGTATGTTATTCTGATGCTCTTTGTATTAGGTAGCCATTCTACATGGCAACCAAGAGATTCTGCTACAAACCTTAAAGGAACCATGGTTCTGCTGTTTGTGATTTCTGGTACCACGTTGGGGTTAGATGGGTCGATCATTACTTCTTGGCCATTAACCTTAGCCTTGTTCTTCCCTATCCAAAGGTTTATTGACTTTCCTTCATAGGTTATATCCACACGTCTATCAGCTGGGTCCCATTCAACCTGCCCACCCATGGCTTCAACAACGGCCCTAATGGGAAGCAGCGTGCGGCTGTTCTTTATGATTGGTGGTGCATCCAGGATTTTGGTTTGATTATTTACCTTGAACTGCGGCTTTCCGATTTGGAGTTCAATGAGATTGAGTGGAACCAACTGAATGGTTATGAGTTTCCAAGTTTCCAGTGTTAATTCATCCAAAACCTTTCTACGCGCGATTACTGTGACTTTGTTCACCTGTGTTGTTAGTGGGATGTTTGCTTTGAACATTCCACTACTGTCTACGGCGACACTTTCTCCGTTTATCTCGACAAAGTTGCCCGCTTCTGTTTTTCCGCTCAGAACTAACACCGGATCTGGTTCGAATACGTACTTTGTAACGGTATATTCCTCAGGAATATTCACTGTTAACGATGGGGGAGTTGTATCTGGACTGTTCTTTACTTGAATGTAGCCCGATGCAGTATCCACGTTTATGTACACGTATTGTTGTTCTTTTACCGATATGCCGGAATCAGAAGCAGCTATAACATATTTGTATTTTCCATCCTTCACAGGAAAGTTGTCCTCGCCTAAGCCGTTCCAGACAGCTTTGTAATGTCCTATTAACAGTCCTGTCTCAGCGTAAAAAGTGGTTACCGTGGCATTGTTTTCATCAAGTATGGATATTTCAACCAATGAGACGGAATTCATCAAATATCCATATGGAATTGTGGTAGGGGTGTCCACAAGCGCGGCTGGACCATCAATAGAGCCAAGCCTCAATGTGAAATCAATTGTCACAGTTCGCTGCTCAGGGATGCTGAAGTCAAGAACAGTAGAAGATGCTCTCACGTTGGCAAGCTTTGATGGCCTAGTTTCAGTAACAGGGAACCACCAAGCTGATGGATCATTCCAAATAAGCAAAGGCACATGTGCCTTTGTTTCTCCATTACTAAGCCAAACTAAGCCTTCGTGTGGTCCCTTTGAGAGTTCCGTTAGGTCGGCTGAGGGGATCAATGTTACTGTGGCCGAGCCTCCCTTTGGTATTGTCAATGTACTTGGGGAAATAGATAGCTTCAGCCCATCATTAGCACCGAGTTCGAAATTGCCCAACGTTAGTTCTACTGACGCCGAGAGAGTCTGAGTGGTCCCACTAACATTCTTTACGACCAGATTCACAGGTTTTAGCCCAGTTGCTGTCATTGATATGGAGTAGGGCTCTACTAAAACGCTTGTTTCCAAGGCTCTTAACGCATCTACGCGGCCAGAACCTTGCAGGAGTAACGATTCAGGCTCTTCGTTGTCATCATTATAGAAAACAGTGGCTGTATTTATAAGCGACGCTCTTACGTCTTCTGTTGACCAATCTGGATGGCCCTGCTTTATGAGTGCGGCTATTCCAGAAACTAAAGGCGTCGAGAAGGAAGTTCCCTCTTCATAAACATATCTGCTCCCAGTAGCTGTGTTGAACGTATAGGCAGGAGCTATTAAATCTGGTTTGAGACGAAAGTCAATTGATGGGCCCATAGAAGAAAAGGGCGCTACTCTTGCTACGGGCATATCTGTGGAGACAGAGCCTCCCACGGTGATCACATTCGGTTCAGTAAAAGTTGTTAGTAGTGGTGCTGAATAACCTTTGGGGCAGAGGTCTGGTGAAAAAGGATCGTCGCAATAAACAGCTGATCCCGAATTTCCCGCTGCGGCCACAACGATTATGTTCAAGGTTTCCAGATTTTCTATTATTTCCTTGCCGTAATCGGTTTTGAGTCTGGACTCGTCGGTTAAGGAAATGTTTATTATGTCTGCACCATCTTTAGCTGCTTGGTCGATGGCCGGATAAATGTTACCAGGGGCTAAAAGCACGTCACTAGTTGGTGTTGTAGTTGTCAATGTGGGCAACACTTTATAAGCTAATAATTTTGCCTTTGGTGCAGTCCCTTTTATTCGACCATCGGCGGCAATTGTACCTGCTACTAACGTTCCATGCCCCATTTGATCCATGGGGTCGCTATCGTCATCGCCGAAATCGTAACCTCCGATGACCTTGCAAGAAGATCCCAAACAGCCGCCTAAATCAGGGTGAGTATAATCCACACCAGTATCAATTACTGCGATGACAATGTTGCTTCCCTCAATGGGATTGCCTTTTGCATCCTTCATCTGCCATACGTCTTTTACATGAAGTCCCGTGAGAACTTCTTCGTTCATGTGTTGAAGCACTAAATCTTCAGAGCCTGCAGTTGGAGTCTCGAATGCTAGGGTGCTTATTTCAGGCATAGAAACCACAGGTATGGGATACACTGCTTTTACTTCTTTAATGTCTGCAATCTTACTTAAATCTACACCTCTCGCTTTCATAGTGAATCCGTTCAGGGTCCAGGTGAGGCTATGTCCTATTTCTGCATCAGGTGACGTTTGCTTTACTTTGTTAAACACCATGCTCTGTGTCATTATTAGTTTGTTCTCATAGGAAGAACTATTGGAATCAGATTTAATGCTCTCTGTATCCAACTTGTCAATTCCAGTTCTGTTTTTAGTATGTTCGATGACGGGTTCATCCCTTAGAACAACCATGACATCTTGAAATGCAGTGGAGGTTAGCATCTTCTGGGTAAGATCAGGAGAAAGCTTGGAAACCGTATCAGCCTTAGATGGTAGTACCACAAATGAACACGCAAGCACCATAATGAGGAGTGATGCTAACCCTCTCTTAATAACTGATTTCATCCCCCTTTACCTCTCTTTCTTGTGTACCAATGCGAACATTTTAGCATTACATCCAGGTTCAAGGTGTTTTTAAGAAAAACAAAAAGGGGAGAGGAAAGGCCTCTCCCCGAGATAACGACTATCCCCTAAATTAGTCTTAATAGGAAGGGTACAAGATTGTTATCGTTTTGGTCTTGTCGTCCCACTCCACTTGGCAACGTATGGAAGTTATTAACTTAGGGAAAAAGACAAACAAAAAACAAATTTTGCTTCTTATCTGCCCTCAGCTATTGACAAGTAGGCGAACTGTACTTTAAAATGTAGTTAAACGTTTTCGTTTAACGTTTTCGTAAAGAAGTGGAAGAAGGGAGGGGAAAGAATGGCAACTATTAAGGACGTTGCAAGACTGGCAAATGTCTCCATTACCACGGTATCCAGGGTTCTTAACAACAAACCTGAAGGTGTCAGTGAGGAGACCAGACAAAGAGTTTTGGAGGTAGTGGAACATCTGAATTACCAGCCCAACAGGGTTGCCAGAGGTCTAGTAACCAGAAGAACGAACACTTTGGGCTTAATTCTTCCAGATATTACAAATCCCTTTTTCCCAGAGATTGCAAGGGCAGTAGAAGACACGGCAAATAAACACGGGTACAATATTATCCTTTGCAACACTGATGACCGCAGTGATAAAGAAGAACTTTATATCAGGGTACTCAAGTCGAAATGTGTCGATGGCATAGTCTTCACAAGTAGTAGCATGCCTGTATTCAAGCACGTGAAACAACTAAGAGATTACAAAATGCCATTTGTTTTACTGGATCGTCACTTTTATGATGAGAAACTGCCTGGTGTGTATACCGACGGTTATGAAGGCATGTACGAAATCACACGCTATGTTCTTGAAATGGGTCACAGGAAAATTGCTTACATAGGTGGACCACATGAGAGCCCTAACTCCATGTACAGATATGCAGGTTTTGAGCAGGCTTTGAAAGATTTTGGATTATTTTTGGATAAGGAACTCGTAGTGGAAGGAAACTACAAGATTTCAGGAGGCAGTGAAGGCGTATTAGAGCTTCTTAAAAGGGGAAGGGACTTCACTGCCGTCGTTTGTGCTAACGACATCATGGCAATTGGTGCCATGGAGGTACTTAAAGGGGCAGGTTTTCGAATTCCTGAGGATGTTTCTGTTACCGGATTTGATGACATACCCATGGCCAAATATGTGGAACCAAAGCTAACTACTGTGGCGCAACCTTGCTACCAAATGGGTGAGGTAGCAACTGAACTGCTAATCAAACTCATAGAGGGAAGACCAGTTGAAGATACGGTTATCACTTTAAAACCAAAGTTGATAATTAGAAATTCTGTTAAGAAGGTGATCTGATGAAGGCCGTTGTTATCGGCAGTATGAATATGGACTTCACCATGGATGTGGACCATCTTCCTTCAAAAGGTGAAACTGTTCCAGCAGTTCGCTTACGTACAAGTCCAGGAGGGAAGGGTTTAAATCAAGCTGTTGCTTTGGCAAGACTTGGTGCTGAGGTACTAATGGTGGGAGCGGTGGGCAACGACGCTTCAGGTGAAGTACTCCTTGACAATTTACCCAAAGATCGTATTCCAGACTTCTCCATAAAGAAGGTGGATGATTCCACTGGCAATGCTTTCATAACTGTAGATTCACAGGGAAATAACACCATAGTTGTCTACCCAGGTGCAAATTATAAGTTGGATATAGGTTGGGTTGAATCGTTCAAAGGAGAAATTGAGTCATCGGATTTTGTAGTTTTGCAGATGGAAATTCCTGTGGAAACCGTGATAGCTTCTATTGAACTGGCACATAATTTGAATACGAAAGTGGTATTGAACCCTGCGCCTGCTTTGCCTCTCCCTGAGTATGTTTGTACCATGGTTGATTTAATAATCCCGAATGAAACTGAGCTTGCTTTATTGACTGATGAAAGCAACGTACTTGAAGGGGCAAGAAAACTACTGAAAATGGGAGCGAAAGCAGTTGTTGTTACTTTGGGCTCAGAAGGTTGTTTATACAAAGATGCAAATCAGGAAATCTCCGTGGAGGGCTTTAAAGTTAATGCCATAGATTCAACGGCTGCAGGGGATGCGTTCATCGGTGGTTTACTAACGGCTTTAGGTCGGCACGAAGACATTGGAACAGCTATGAAATTCGCAAACGCAGTAGGTGCCATAACGGTAACCAGGCTCGGAGCCCAGGAATCCATACCCACTTATGAGGAAGTGGAGGAATTTCTAAGGAGGAGAGAACTGTGAAAAAGACAAATTTGATCAACTCGAGACTGTCAAAGGTCATTGCCTCCATGGGGCACACAGACACCATAGCTATTGCAGATAGTGGCTTGCCAATACCTAAAGGTGTTGAAAGAATAGATTTGGCTTTAACTCGTGACATACCAAGATTCCTGGATACTTTAAGAGTTATACTCTCCGAACTTTGCGTGGAAGAAGCCATTATAGCCAGTGAGATGAAGGAAAAGAGTCCAGAGACTTATGCAGAATTGGTCAAGATTTTAGGCAATATACCGATTAAAGAAGTCTCTCATGAAGAGTTAAAGGTTATGACTAAGGAATGTGTAGCAGTGGTTCGTACTGGCGAATACACGCCCTATTGCAACATCATCCTGAGATCAGGGGTGGTCTTCTAAATGCCACTTCTCGAAATGATGGGTATTTGCAAGAAATTTCCGGGTGTGACGGCTCTTGATGATGTATGTCTTACCCTTGACAGTGGAGAAGTCTTGGCATTGCTGGGAGAAAACGGAGCCGGGAAGTCCACTCTGGTGAAAATCCTGAGTGGCGTATACACCATGGATAAGGGCCAAATAAAAATAAATGGTGACATCGTGGACATCAGGAATGTATGGGATGCCATGAAGCTCGGCATAGGCATAATACATCAGGAACTCAACCTTATACCTGACTTAACAGTTTATGAAAACATTTTTTTGGGTAGAGAGAAAAGAGATTCTGTTACCAAGCGTATTGATAAATCATATTTGAAGCAAGAAAGCAAGAAGTTATTAAATCGACTCGGGGTTGACATTGATGTTGAAAGAATTGTCAAAACGCTTAGTGTTGCAGAGCAGCAAATGGTGGAAATAGCCAAGGTCCTTTCGATGGACTGCCGAATAATCATCATGGACGAGCCCACAGACGCTTTGACTACTGATGAGGTTCAGAACCTTTTCAAGATCATCCAGGCATTAAAGTGTGAAGGCAAAGGCATCATTCTCATTAGCCACAAGATAGAGGAAATAATGGAGATTGCTGACAGAGTTGAAGTTCTGAGAGATGGTAAATACATTGGAACAAAGGTCGTTGCTGAAACTAGTACTGATGAACTCATCAAGATGATGGTTGGTAGAGAACTAAAAGAAAAGTTTCCTAAAGTAAAAGTTCCTGTCAGTGATGTTGTTCTTGAGGTGCGTAACTTAAGTGTTTCAGGATTGTTACATGATATAAGTTTTGAGCTTAGAAAAGGTGAGGTTCTTGGCATAGCAGGGCTTGTGGGAGCGGGACGTACCGAGCTTGGAAAAACATTATTTGGTGTCTACAGATACAGCGGTGAAATTTTCATACAGGGAAAAAAACTAAATCTTACATCCACAAGTGCTGCCATAGAGGCAGGGATTGTTTATTTGACGGAGGATCGAAAAGAGGAAGGGCTCTTCTTGGATAAAAGTGTTTCCTACAATATGACGTTGACAATCCTCAAAGCGTTCACGCGTTTGCTTGGCAAAGTGGATACGCGTAAGGAAACCCGAACCGTAAGTGACTATGTGCAACGCCTGAGAATAAAGACCCCCTCCATTTCTCAGACAGTTGAGAATTTGAGTGGTGGTAATCAACAGAAAGTTCTCGTTGGGAAATGGCTCATGACTCAACCCAAGATAATGATTTTGGATGAACCCACGCGTGGAATAGACGTAGGAGCCAAGGTGGAAATCTACAACTTGATCAACGAACTCAAGGAAAATGGCATTGCGATAATCATGATTTCTTCTGAACTACCCGAAATACTGGGAATAAGTGACAGAGTTCTGGTAATGCACGAAGGAAAAATTACGGGATGTTTAGAAGACAGTGAGGCCACACAAGAAAAAATTATGCGTTATGCCATCAGTACGGGGGGTTTGGATGGTGAAGGAAACTAAGAAAAGAGACTGGTCAGTTTTCTTGAGAGGAATGCAATCGGTTATCGGTCTTCTTGGTCTTTGTATAGTCTTGAGTATACTCTCTCCGCGTTTTCTAAAGTGGGGTAATATCCTAAACGTTTTGACTCAAACATCGTTGAATGCAGTTATGGCCATAGGAATGACATTTGTGATTCTAACCGGTGGCATAGATCTTTCCGTGGGTTCAGTACTGGCGTTCTCTGGAATGGTAACGGCTGGTATGATCCATTCCGGACTTAACGTATGGATTGCTATTCTTATTGGCCTGGTTATAGGAACTGTTTTGGGCTTGGTTAATGGCCTGTCGGTAACAAAAGGAAATGTTCCACCGTTTATTGCTACGTTGGCTATGATGACTATGGCTAGAGGGGCGACGCTGGTCTACTCAGGCGGGCGTCCTAAATCAAACTTGGGTACAGCTTTCGGTTTTCTCGGGCAGGGCAAAATACTATCTATACCGGTTCCTGTAATCATATTATTCGTTGTTTTTATTATCGCGTACAATGTTTTGACCCAGACAGCTACTGGGCGTTACATATATGCCACGGGTAGTAACGAGAAAGCAGCTAAGTTATCTGGGATAAAAACAGATTATATAAAGCTTCTAGTATATGCCGTGTCCGGTTTCACCGCTGCATTGACAGGTATGATAGTTACGTCTATGCTTGATTCTGCCTCACCCAATGCTGGTAATGGCGCAGAGCTTGATGCCATAGCTGCTGTTGTACTGGGCGGTACTAGTTTGTCTGGAGGACAAGGAAGCGTAGTTGGGACTATTATTGGAGGTCTAATCATTGGCGTGTTAAACAATGGACTTAACTTACTTAACGTCTCCTCGTACTATCAGCAGCTAATAAAGGGCATTGTAATACTGGTTGCAGTGTTAATCGACAGGAGGAAAAGGTAGTAATCCCTTTTCGGGATGTAGTACCATTGCGGCTTCAAAAAGTTAATAAAAGATGAAAAGGAGGTACGGAAACATGGAAAGGAAGAGCGTGAAGAGGGTACTTGGAGTACTGGTGTCGTTGTTCCTTGTGGCAGTCTTGGTCGTGGGTTGCACTGGAGGCACAACACCTGAAGAAGGTCAGCAAGAGAAGAAGATTGGAATTGTGATTTCCACTTTGGACAATCCATTCTTTGTGACTCTAAGGGACGGAGCTCAGCAGAAAGCTGATGAGTTAGGCTATGAGCTCATTGTGCTTGATTCTCAGAATGATTCTTCCAAGGAGTATTCAAATGTTCAAGATGTTCTTCAGCAAGGAATCAGTCTACTGCTCATAAACCCCGTTGACAGCGATGCTGTAGCCAATGCTGTAAAGCTGGCAAATGATGCTAATATACCTGTCATTACTTTGGACAGAGGAGCCAACGGCGGAGAAGTGGTGACCCACATAGCATCTGACAACGTAGCAGGTGGCAAGATGGCTGGTGAATACATTGTCCAGCAGCTCGGCGGGAAAGGCAAAGTGGTGCAACTCGAGGGTATACCTGGTGCGTCTTCTGCAAGAGATAGAGGCAAGGGTTTCATGGAGGCCATAGAAGGCACAGAAATTGATCTTGTGGCTTCCCAGCCAGCGGACTTTGATAGGACCAAAGGAATGACTGTTATGCAAAACATTTTGCAAGCGCAACCTGAAATAGATGCTATATTCGCACAAAACGATGAAATGGCACTGGGTGCTATCCAAGCAATTGAATCTGCTGGACGGCAGGGGATCATGGTAGTTGGTTTTGACGCAATTGATGACGCTTTGCAGGCTATAAAAGACGGGAAAATGGCAGCAACGGTGGCTCAGCAGCCAGATAGAATAGGATCTTTGGGTGTTGAATATGCTGACAAAGTGCTCAAAGGTGAAGAGGTACCAACTTACATACCTGTCGACTTAAAGCTAATAACAAAGGATAACGTGGATACATTGGACTAAAGAACGGCATCACTGGTCAAAGTGTGGCGGCCCCTTTGGTAAGTAGGGGCCGCTTCTTTTAGAGATATTGCAGGGTCGATTTTACTTAATGTGGAATAGAGGTTTGCTACAAACTTTGGAATCCTCTCTCTACAATTGCTGCTATGCGTTTTCTACGTTCCTTTAGGAAATCTATATAGTCTGTTTCGTACCAGCCTCTCCAAAGAGCATGCAAATCGTACACTTTTTTTTCTTAATTCTTTACTGGCGAAAAGCACACGAGCTACAACGGTTGAAAGAATACTTGGTTGCACATTTGATTAGATGTTCCTGATGATGTATGCCAATAATAAGAGCCATGATGTCGCCCTCATGTCAATAGTCGAGCACTCGAGGCCTACTGGAATCGGGGTTATTTGCCTCGTGCACGATTGTTAGAAGGCTGTGAATGGTTTCGCACTTTTGGGTATTTTGTGCTTAATCTTCACTACCGCTCTGTAGGACTTGTTGCGTAGATTCTTTGCTTTTGATATCAAAACTCTTTACGGGTGTGGATCACTCTTTCTAAAAAGTCCCGCAGTTAAAAATGTGCATATTTTTCACATTGTCAACAGCTAATATGTGCTATTTCTCCATATTCTTCAGAAAGACCCGATCAATAGCACTTGGTTCATCCGAGTTTCGTTCCCAATACTGTGTACCGTATTTTGGACTGAAGATTTTTCAGGGTGCCAGTGTGTGAATATTAATATGTAAAAATGGTATAATAACTCTTAGAATAAAAAATATAACAATCGTCAATTGAAGTACTAGGGCCGTACCACAATGAACGCAGCTTTTCGAAAGCAATTTTATCTGATCTGTTCATTGCCTTTCAGATCTTCCCCTATAGGGAAGTGAGAGGGAGGTGAAAGGATAGCCTAAGGTGCAGGATTTGGAGAATTCTTATTGGAGGAGGTGAAAATAAATGGCAGTAAATAAACCTCTTTTTACAGAAGTTCTCCAAGTAGCAGTTGTGGTAAAGGACCTCGATGAAGCGGTCAGGTCTTACGCTGACAAATATGGTATAGGCCCATGGATATTCTTTGAGTTTAACCCGGAGACTGTGCAAAATATGATCCTGGACGATAAAAGGCAGGATTATGCCATGCGCCTAGCTACTTGCGACATTGGCGGCGTCCAGTGGGAGTTAATTCAGCCACTTGATGATAAGAGTTTATACGCGAAGTTCTTGAAGGAGCATGGACCTGGTCTACATCATGTTGCATTGGGTACTGAAGACTACAATGAGACCCTGAAGAAGTTAAGGGAAATGGGCCATAAGATTATCCAAGGTGGGAGTTGGCATGGATTCACATACAGCTACATTTCCACTGAAGACGATTTGAATGTAATAGTGGAGTTGTATGACGTCCCCAAAGATTTTAAGTGGCCAGAGCCGGAAAAGGTGTATCCGGCTGAGAAGTAAGGGGGAGGAGGACAATATGGACATTCCCAAAGAGATTCTGCTTACCATGTATGAAAGAATGGTAAGAATAAGAAAATTCGAGGAAAAAGCATCAGAGCTGTTTGCAAAAGGGGTACTTCCAGGCTTCATCCACACTTATGTGGGGGAGGAAGCAACCGCTGTTGGTGTTTGTGTTGCTCTAAGAGATGATGATCTTGTGACCAGTACTCACAGAGGACATGGTCATGTTATTTCCAAGGGTGGGGATCCTCGATACATGATGGCAGAGCTTTACGGAAAGGAAACCGGTTACTGCAAAGGGAAAGGCGGATCTATGCATATCGCTGATCCAGACAAAGGAATGCTGGGAGCTAATGGCATAGTTGGTGGAGGGTTGCCCATTGCCACTGGTGCAGGACTTTCTATAAAGCTGAGAAATAGTAATCAAGTTGTGGCGTGCTTTTTCGGTGACGGAGCAAGCAACCAGGGCACCTTCCATGAGTCGATTAACATGTCTTCCCTGTGGAAGCTGCCGGTCATTTATGTTTGCGAGAATAACCAATATGGAGAATTCACGCCACAGAAGCGGCATCAAGCCATAACAGATATCTCACAGAGAGCTACGGCTTATGGCATTCCAGGCATAACCGTGGATGGCATGGATGTTGTTGCTGTTTATGAAGCGACTAAAGAAGCAGTAAAGAGAGCAAGAGAAGGAAATGGGCCAACGCTAATAGAGGCAAAATGTTACAGATTCCATGGCCATTTTGTAGGTGATCCGCAGCTGTACCGCGACCAAGCGGAAGTGCAAAAATGGATGGAAAGAGACCCTATTCCAAGTTTTGAAAAGCAGCTACTAGAGAGCAATGTGGTAACCGAAGAAGATTTAAGAAAAATCCAAGAAGAGGTTCAGCATGAGATAGATGAAGCAGTGAAGTTCGCTGAGGGGAGCCCTTATCCGTCTGATAAGGAAGCGTTGGAAGATATTTACACCGACCTTGTTGAAGAGGGGCGAGTGAGATGAGAAAAATGAACTTTGCCCAAGCCATAAACGAGGGTATCAAGAATGAAATGAGGAGAGACCCCAATGTGTTCCTAATGGGGGAAGATGTAAGATTTGGTGTGTTCGGTGTAACAGCCGGTCTCATCGACGAGTTCGGTGAAGATCGAGTTCGTGACACGCCTATTACAGAAGAAGCAATTGCAGGAGCAGCAGTGGGTGCTGCTGCAGCAGGTAGCAGGCCAATCGCTGAAATCATGTTTATCGATTTCATTACCGTTGCTATGGACCAAATTGTTAACCAGGCTGCGAAGATGAGGTACATGTTTGGTGGAAAGATTAATCTACCTATAACGTATAGAACTATGGTTGGAGCCGGAATCTCGGCTGCAGCTCAGCATTCACAGTCACTGGAGGCTTGGTTTACGCACGTCCCAGGAATAAAAGTTGTATTTCCGTCTACGCCTAGTGATGCTCTGGGGCTCATAATTTCTTCAATTCGCGACGACAATCCAGTCCTCTTTTTGGAGCACAAGCTTCTCTATGCAATGGAAGGAGAAGTCTCTGACACTAACGATCCTATTCCACTGGGGGTTGCCGATGTAAAGAGATCTGGTAAAGATGTCACCATTGTTGCTACGGGTTTCATGGTTCATAAGGCTTTGCAGGCTGCCCAGGAATTGGCAAAAGAAGGTATTGAAGCAGAAGTGGTTGATCCAAGAACCTTGTTCCCGCTGGACAAAGAAACGATCTACAATTCAATAAGAAAGACCCACAAAGTTGTTGTTGTGACTGAAGAGGTTAAGAGAGGTGCCTGGAGTGGCGAGCTAGCAGCCGATATCGCAGAAGATATCTTTGATGTTCTCGAAGCTCCCATTAAGCGTATTGGCTCGCTGAACACGCCTATTCCATTCTCTCCGCCACTTGAGAAGTACGTCGTTCCAAATGAGATCGATATTATTAACGCAGTCAAGTCGATAGCATGAGAGTAGCCAGGGGTGGGCCAATATGGTCCACCCCTCAGGTTGGCGATTGGAAGTTGCTGTCTGTAACCAGTGAAAGAATGGTTAGGCTGGAACGCAACAAGGTTGGTTGTTTTGAAGGATTTTATTCTAAGGAGGTTTGGCAATGATAATTGATGTTACAGTACCCAAATGGGGGTTAACTATGAAAGACGCGCAAATTATAAAGTGGTTGAAGAATGAGGGCGATCTGGTGGAGAAAGATGAGCCCATCGCGGAGGCAGCAAGCGAAAAAATTACTAACGTGATCAACTCCCCTGTTAAGGGGAAAGTTGTAAAGATTCTGGTTCAAGAAGGCGAGACGGTCCCAGTGGGAACAGTTGTTGCTCAGATAGAGTCGGAATAGTACTTTGTAAGGAATGAAAGGGTGAGATTGTGGAAGTTCACAAAAAAATTGCAAAGGAACGCAATTTAGATTTTGTATGGTGCGGGTATGCTCCTTGTCTTTGGACGACAGGGAAGTCGCTTGCTTCTTTAATGGAAAGGTTATTAGGATTTCTAAGATGAAAAACACAGTTGGTATCATAGCAAACCCTCAATCGGGAAGAGACATAAGAAGGCTTGTAGCCCACGCAAGTGTTTTCGATAATATGGAGAAAGTAAACATTGTTGAAAGATTGCTATTCACTCTTGGACAGCTCGGGGTAAGAAAAGTAATTGCGATGCCCGATGGATTCGGTATTGTCGAGGCTGCTCTTTATCACTTAGGAAGGACGACAGTGGATGTGGAGCTTGTTAAAATGCCTGTTCTAGACAATTGGGAGGACACATATAGGGCAGCGTCTATCATGGACGTAGAGTGCGACGTAATTGTGGTTATAGGGGGTGACGGAACAAATAGAATTGTTGCCAAAGCTGTCGGCGATACCCCTATTATACCCATTTCCACAGGAACAAATAACGTTTTTCCTTACATGATCGAAGCCACTATCGCTAGTGAGGCTGCAGCGTCGATTGCTCGTGGTGTTGTTGGGAAAGAAGAAGCTTCCAGAAAAAGTAAGAAAATTGAATTGTTTGAAAATGGGGTTTTCAGAGACATAGCTTTGATTGATGTGGCAGTCACGGCTTACTCCTTTGTGGGGGCTAGGGCCGTTTGGGAACCGAAGCAGATTTTAGAACTCGTTGTAAGTAGAGGGTCTCCGTCAAACATCGGTCTGAGCTCTATTGCGGGCATACTTAATGAGATAGATGACGAAGATGCCGGCTTATACATTGAATTTGGAAAAGGAAGAAAAATGAGAGCTCCCATCTCTCCTGGCATGCTCAGTGAAATAGAGATTAAGGATTTTAGAGTTTTCCCATTGGGCGAAATGGTCCATATTAAGAACTCACAAGCTCTCCTTGCTGTCGATGGAGAAAGGGAGGTGACTTTGCACGGGGAAATCAGTGCTAGGGTTGTTCGAAATGGGCCATCCGTGGTGGACTGCAAGAAGGCATTGTCCTTAGCTGCGCACAGAGGTTTTTTTGAAGTCGATTAGTGACTGCAACACTGCCTTATGATGGACCGGTGTTTTCATGTTTCTAGGAAGGACGGTGCTCATCAATCGCCTAGACGTCAACCTCGGATGTGATGCTTATGGGCTCTTGTTCTGTTATTAGTTCTTCTACGCTGGATTTTCTGTTGTAAATGAAGCCGAGTATTTGTAGTGCAATGATGGGGGTCATCGCTACCATGGCAACAATGCCAAATCCATCAACCAGGAGACTGGCGTGTTCCACAGCATCAGCTACGCCATGCGCGAATGCCAAAATGAACGTTGCTGTCATTGGACCTGACACCACCGCGCCAGAGTCAAATGCAATACCGGAGAAAAGTTCGGGAACAAAGTAAGTCATAGCGAGGGAAACGATGTATCCAGGAAGCAAGTAGTGCCACAACTGCACCTGCGGGATTAGAATCCGCACCATGGACAAAGACACGGCAGCTCCCACGCCCAAAGACAAGGTAAACAATACAACGCTTCTCTTTAGGTTACCATTGGTTACTTGCTAGACCTCATCCGCTAACACATAAGCAGCGGGTTCGGCAAGCACGGTAACCACGCCAATTATGAAACCAATACGGACGAGTAAGCCGGCCTTTTTGGGAATTGTTCCCAGTGGATGTTACTCTCATGCTACCAGGACGTTATTTGTATATGTATTGGACCCCAGATAGAAATAGTTTATCAACTATATTGACAAATGTCTTCTACAGGTGTAGAATGATATTACAGGTGTTCGTCAACCGTAGAAGGAGGGGAAAAGGTGAAGAAGTCCATAAGGCGTCTCCCGGATTCTGAACTGGAGATCATGAAAGTCATTTGGGATGCAAAAGAGCCTGTGACATCTGCTTACATAAGCGAGAAGCTTAGAGGTAAAAAGGATTGGAAGATTACATCTATACTTACGTTTCTTGCGAGGTTAACAGATAAGGGATTTGTTGAGTGCAAGAGAGAAGGAAAGGTAAACATCTACAGACCGCTGATAAGTGAGCAGGAATACTTAGAGAAAGAAAGTAAGAGCATCTTGGAAAAGTTGTACAACAACTCTCTAACAAACTTTGTGGCATCGCTCTATAGCAGCAACGCCATAGCTGAGGATGAGTTAAAGGAGCTCCAGGAGTTCATAGAAAAGCTTACAAGGGGGGAATGAGTATGCTTGAGACCTTATTTCAGAAAGTACTTCAGGTCTCTATGAGCACATCAATAGTTATAGGCATGCTACTACTATTACTGCCACTGATAAACCGTAGTTACAGTGCTAAATGGCGTTACCTAGTATGGCTCATTATAGCCGTTAGACTGCTTATACCATTTAGTCCCAGTATGCCTGGTGAAGCGCCTATTACCATACCATCGGTAAGTCAGAATGTGCAGATTTCTGTTCCACTACCAGCTAATACAAACTTGAGTGAGCAAACAAACATTGTTCCGACGCAACCTACTCTTGTGGTAACGCCAAACAGTTCAATGGTGCGCACAGTCACGCTGGCGGACCTATTGCCTGTGATTTGGCTGATTGGGGCAATATTATTCATGGCTTATTACTTCGCAGGTTACGTAGTGTTTAGAAAGTCAACAATGCGTTTTTCAGGAATTGTAGAGGACGAGCAAACGTTAGCTACTTTTAGCCAAATGAAACAAGAGATGGGCATAAAAGGGAACATAAAGCTAATCAGGAGTAAGAAGGTACAGAGTCCCATGATAACAGGATTTGTTAAGCCTATTTTTCTACTTCCGTATGCTGAGTACAATGAAGCGGACTTAGAGTTGATCATGAAACATGAGCTCATCCACTACAAGCACAAAGATATATGGAACAAATTGGTTATGGTAGTAGCAAATGCAGTGCATTGGTTCAACCCGCTAGTGTATGGGATGCGGTACAGAAGCAACGCGGACATTGAGATGGCATGTGACAGTGAGCTAGTAGAGGGGACGGACACAGAGTTTAGAAAGCAGTACAGTGAGACGATACTGTCGGCTATATATAAAAGTAACGAAAGGCAGACAGTATTTTCCACTCATTTTTATGGGGGAGTGAAAACCATGAAAGAGAGGCTGGGAAACATATTTGATGGAGGGGGAAAAAGAGGAGGCATTGTAGCTTTATGCCTTGTAGTAGTTGCAGTTATCGTCATTGGTGCGTTGGTTTCCTGTGGAAGTAGCAGCGTAGCAGAACTCACCGCGGAAGAAAAAGCTCA
>DMVM01000144.1:0-583 GCA_003476705.1 Coprothermobacter sp. | reverse complement strand
TTGATCCTTCTCTGGCAATGGGAAGGAGGACGTCAAGCCCTTGGCCTGACCGAATAGAAGTAGACTCTATGGAGAAAGTTGATAGCGACAGGATAAAGGTTCAAGGCTATGTGGTCTGGGTTGCCAGTGGTGGCCAAGATGGGCTTGAGGTTACGGCTACCGTTCCTGCTGTGTTCTATGTGAAGAAAGATTCTTCAACAGGTAAATTTCTCATTGACAACGCCTTCAGTAACAAATATGTGTTGTATGACACAGAGGAGCTGACTGAGATGCTTCAAAGCCTTTTACCAGAAGCTGGATCGCAAAGTAAGCCTTTTATTGTAGCTACGTGGCCTCTGATTAATGGTAGTGAAAAAGAAATTGCACTTGCTTACATGGGTACGGGTGGCGCTTATGTGGACTATTACACCCTATGTATAGCTCAGGATGGTAAACTGACCTTGGCAAACTTTAGAGATAAAGACGGAGCTGTCGGACCCCATATGTTTTCCGAAGGTGCATCTGTTAAGCATGAGGTAAAACTTAGCGTGTACAACGCATCTCCACTTAATTTCTACGTTTATCAATATCAAATTGACAGAGA
>DMVM01000143.1 GCA_003476705.1 Coprothermobacter sp. | reverse complement strand
CTTGTAGTTTTTTTTGTAAGGCACTATTGGGAAATACTAAGTACCACTTTTGACGAAGAATATTCTTCGGTGGTTGGTATGCCTGTAAAGATGCTCAGGATTATCATCTCAGTTCTCTTGGCCTTCTACATTACAGTAACCATAAGAGCGGTAGGCACGCTCATGATGGAAGCACTACTGGTGATCCCGGGTGCTGTGGCATTGCAGTTGACAGATTCCTACCACACATCCTGGAAGATATCCATGGTTTTAATAGCCATTTCTGGGGTAGCTAGTTTGATCCTGGCGTTTTACTGGAACTTACCAGTTTCTCCTTTAATGGTAGTCATCTTGTCTCTCTCTTTCCTTGTTGCTCGTTTCGTGTTTTTGCAAAAGTAGTTCTTTGAAGTAGGCCATGCTTTAGTGCGTGATATAATTATCACAAAGCGCTAGTAGCATTTTAGACATTGTGCAGGTTAGTTTTTGTAAAGGAGGCACAGAAGTGATTGAAGTTCGAGAGCTACGAAAGAGTTTCGGCCAGGTTCAAGCGCTCAAAGGTATTTCTTTTCACTGCGAACCCGGGAAAGTGACAGGGCTTTTGGGCCCGAACGGAGCTGGAAAAACTACCACCATAAGAATCTTAAGCACCATTCTCAAGCCTTTAAGTGGCATTGCCATGGTGAATGGTTTCGATGTTGTAAGAGAGTCAGACAAAGTGAGAGCGTCTTTGGGTGTGGTTCTTGAGAATACAGGTCTTTACCGTCGACTTAGCGGTGACGAGAACGTGCTTTATTTTGCAGATCTGGCCGATGTGCCTAGGGACGAAGCTCTGGAAAGGATGCAGTTTCTCTACAAACTGCTTGAAATTGACTACGGGAAGCGGCAGGCTGGAACTTACTCCAAAGGGATGGCACAAAAGATCAACTTGGTGCGGTCTGTTATTCATGATCCCCCTGTTCTTATCCTTGATGAGCCAACAGCTGGATTGGACGTTCCCAGCACTGTAGCAGTTAGAACATTTGTGGAGCAGCAGAAAGAAGCCGGGAAGACTGTACTGTTAAGCACACATCTGATGAATGAAGTAGAGCTACTGTGTGACTATGTGTACATAATCAACCTGGGCCTCATAGTGGCAGAGGGAACGCCTGAAGAACTTAAGAAGAGAACTCAGAGCAGTAGTTTGGAAGAAGCTTTTATGAAGGTGGTGATGGAATGAAATCCATTTTTGCTGTCATGAAAAAAGAAATCAAGGAGGCTTTCAGGGATAGACGCACGCTCATAATGAGTGTACTCCTTCCAGCAGTTCTAGTTCCTGCCATTGTGCTTGGCATCTTCTATTTTGAAGGTAGAACGGTGCAACAGCAAAACGCAGAAGGCTTTACAGTAGCTTTCCAAGGAAGCCAGGAGCTTCGATCATTCCTAAGTCAAGCTAAATTAGAAGTCATAGAAGTCCAGGATGTGGAGAAAGCGGTTTTGGAAAAAGATGCGGACGTGGGGCTCATTGAAGAATACACATCGTCCCAATCGAGGGTCATTGTGATTACATCATATGCATCAGGTACCAGTGGAGACAGTGCAGCAAGTTACCTTAACAGTATTCTTCCTTTTTATAGGGAGCAGCGCATCAAAGATTACTTGAGCCAAAAGGGCATAAATGAGGACGTTTTTTCTTTGGTAGTGGTACAGAGTAAACAAGTAGGGGAGCCTATGGCTTTTGCCAAGTTCTTTTTGGCTTATCTGGTTTCACTGGTCATGCTTACTAGTGGTTTTGTGGGAAACGTATACCTCGGAACGGATATTGGAGCAGGTGAAAAAGAGCGAGGTACACTGGAGAGTTTGCTGGCTACACCCGTATCCAGATTCTCTATTGCTATGGGCAAATGGCTTGCTTTGTCCGCTCTAAACTGCATGGGTACCCTCATTTCACTGCTTTCCTTCACGTTTTCCTACTCCTATGCCATGACGCATTTTGATATGGGCTTAGGTTTTGCCACGGGAGGTTCCGCACTTGCCATCTGGGGTACTGGTATCTGGGCCATGATCATAGGCGCAGTTTTGCTTTCCTTAACAGGTGGTGCTCTTCAGTTTATTATCTCCATGTACAGCCGCAATATGAGGGAAGCTCAGCTGTATCTGGGACAAATGGGCATGGTGATTCTGCCTTTTATCTTCATACTCATGCCAGCGTTTACCAATGCTTCGACTATGCCTGCCTGGGTATTCTTCGTACCCATTGTGAACGCTTCTGCAGTTACATATAATGTCATCATTGGCAGCGTTGTATGGCCATTGGTAGGCGCTGCTCTTCTCATAGATGTGGCCGTAGCTGTACTTCTCGCGTTCGTCATAAGCAAGTTTATGAATAGGGAAAGCGTAATATTGAGAATGTAGTTTCGATGGTATAATGTTATTACCTGCCGTGTGCGTAAGCAGGGGCAGAAGTGCATCCAACAAATGCGTCTTGGGAGCTCGAATCCTGCCGCTCAGGTGGCAGGAGGGAAGCACCCACCTGTGTGACAGGGACGCAGCTTTCTGGCCCTTTACGGCACGGCGGGTCTCTTTAAAGAGGGGAGGCATGATGTTGACAAATTGGCAAGTGTTTTTTATCGCTTTTCCGCTTTGGGTGTTTGCCGTTACACTAATTGTGTTTCTCTTTTTAATGCTTCAAGCTGTAAGAAAGTATGGTGACGAAATTAAAAAGAGTTTAGAAGATTTGCAGGTAGACATAAAGCAGATTACCAGCAGCGCTGCTACAGAGATTCCGGAGATCTTGAGAAATGCCAGTGAAACTTCTGAAGAAGTCAAGCAAATTACGTCCAACTTAAAACAGTTCAGTGCAGTCATTCCATATGTGGTAAGGCCGAATTGGACAACTGTTGCTTTGAGGATGCTCCCGTCCGTTTTATCATTGCTGCACATCGGCAAAGGTAAGAAGGTAAAATAATACAAAGGGGGTGTTTGACATGTTATTAGGCAGGCTTCTGGCGGCACAAGGTGACCAGGTGGCTGAAAAAAGAAGTTGTTCCTGCTGGGGTCCATTCTTTGCTGGACTCTTGCTCGGTGCCATAATTCAAGGTGCTTTGACTTTCTTGGCTCGCTGCAAAATGGAGAATGAATGCCTATGGTACGAGGAAGAGGAAGAGTGTGAAGAGTGCCATGAACATGAAGAAGAAGAAAAAGAGTAACAAAGTCTTGCTTCATCAGATATGAAGCTAAACAAAGGAGGGAAAAATATGGATGATGTCCGTGACATCTTAAGAGTAGCGGGCTTGTTCGCTGCTGGTATCTTGATCGGTACTGTATGTGGGCTTCTCTTGGCTCCCATGTCGGGTGCTGAAATGAGGGGAGTAGTTAAAGAGAAAGCTCTTAATCTTAAGGAAAAAACTCTCGAGAAAGCCGAACAGCTAAAAGAAAAGGCTCAGGAGCTAACAAAGAAAGCGGAAGATATGATCAGTGAACAGGTAGTGGAAATTGAGGAAGAGTTGCAAGAAGAAGACTGAACCTACAGACTTTAGCTTGAGTCGTTGACTGCTAATGCTTGAGGATGGGGAACGCCCCAGTTAAAGGCGTTCCCGTTTTTAGTTGAATAATCCAAACCTCTTCTTGTTGTCACCTTCGTGGAGTTTCCGTATCTCTTCTAAGAACTTACGCTCTTGAGGACTTAGTTTAGACGGTAAATCCACCTTAATGGTTACGTGCAGATCTCCTCTGTAACGACCACTTTTATCAGGAATGCCTTCGTTAGCAAGAATGTACTCCTGATCTGGTTGCGTTCCCGGTTCAAGGAGTAACTCCTTCTCTTCTCCTGTAGCCGTGGTCACTTTGATCTTTCCACCCAGTATGGCATGGTAATATGGCATGTGTACTTCCGTGTAAAGATCCTTTCCTTTTCTGCGCCATGGTGGAGGGATAATTATCTTCACTGTGACGTTAATGTCTCCGCTTCCGCCGTCTTTTACGGCGTTACCTTGTCCCTTTAACGTAATTACATCGTTATTTTCTATGCCAGGCGGAATCTGCAGGTCCAAGGTTCTCTGCCTCTTAACCACACCACTACCGTGGCATACTGGACAAACCTGTTCGGGCACTGAACCTGCACCATGGCATGTGGGGCACGTGGTTTGGGTGATGAATACACCAAAAGGTGTACTCTGCCTGTTTTCCACCACACCAGTTCCGTGGCATCTTTCGCAGGTTTTTGTCTTGCCGTCTTTGGCACCCGTGCCATGGCATTCTTCGCAGAGTTCATCGCGGAAGAAACGTAGCGACTTTGTGCAACCTGTTACAACGTCTTTGAGTGATAGCGTTACTTCCAAGTTTATGTCAGTGCCCCTGGGTTTTGTTTTAGTGGCGGTTCTATTGAAGAAAGAAGATCCGAAAGGAAAGTCAGTAAAGAAATCACGGAATATGGAGTCGAAGAAGTCAAAACCTTGCCCTGGCCTGTAGTAGTCAGAACTGAAGCCGACACCACCTTTTCGCATGGCATCGTATTCGGCTCTCTTCTTCGGGTCAGTCAATACCTGATAAGCCTCATTAATCTCCGCCATGCGCTTAGCGGCTTCCTCGTCACCCTTGTTTAAGTCAGGGTGGTATTGTTTTACCAGTTCTCGGTACCTTTTCTTGATTTCATCTACGGATGCGTCTTCAGGTACACCAAGAATTTCATAATAATCCTTCATTAGTGTACTTCTCCTTGAGGACCTTGATCAGTAGTGTCATTACCGCCATCATTTCCAGGCTGCTGCTCGCCGCCACTTTGGTACAGATAAGCACCTGCCTTCCCCATGGCGGTTATAACATCTTCCATGAGCTGCTTTAATTGTTCGGCTGGCTGATTGTCTCTTAAGGCTTTCTCTAAATTATCGACCTTTTCTGTGATCTCTTTGACGATATCATCGGGGAGCTTCCCTTCATTTTCCTTTAAGAGTTTTCTGGCTTGATAAACATATGTGTCAGCCTGGTTCCTTGTTTCAATTTCTTCTTTACGCCTGCGATCTTCGTCAGCGTACATCTCTGCCTCTTTCCGCATTCGCTCGATTTCTTCTTCGGTCAAACGTGTGCTGTTGGTGATGGTGATTTGCTGGCTCTTTCCTGTGGCTTTGTCTTTTGCTGTTACGCTTAGAATGCCGTTCGCATCAATGCTAAAGGTGACTTCTATTTGTGGCACACCACGTGGTGCAGGTGGTATACCGTCTAGGATGAATTGTCCCAAAGATAAGTTGTCCTTTGCCAGTGGCCTTTCTCCTTGGAGCACATGTATTTGCACGCTGGTTTGGAAATCTGTTGCCGTAGTGAAGATTTCTGATTTTGTTACTGGGAGAGGGGTATTCCTAGGGATCAGCGTAGTCATGATGCCACCAACCGTTTCTACACCCAGCGATAGAGGGGTAACATCCACCAGTACAATATCGTTAACGGTTCCCTCGATTATACCAGCCTGTATGGCAGCGCCCATTGCTACAGCTTCCATGGGGTCGATGCCCCTTTCCACTGGTTTTCCCATGAACTGTTCAACAAAATCTCTCACGATGGGCATACGTGTAGGTCCGCCTATGAGAATAATCTTGTCTATGTCATTGGGTGTTAATTGAGCGTCCTTTAGTGCTTGTTCGATGGGCCCAGCAGTTTTTTCTACGATGGGTCTGACCAGTTGCTCTAGTTTTGCTCGGGTTACTTTCATTTGAAGATGAACTGGTTGTCCGTCCTTCATTGCAATGAATGGCAAGGATATGTCGGTTTCTAAAACTGAGGATAGTTCAATCTTTGCTTTCTCCACAGCTTCATTGACCCTGATCATTGCCATTCTGTCATTACGCAGATCGATTCCCGATTCTCTCTGAAACTCTTCAAGAACGTAGTCCATGAGCACTTTATCCATGTCACGTCCGCCTAGTTGTGTATCGCCACTGGTGGAAACTAC
>DMVM01000142.1 GCA_003476705.1 Coprothermobacter sp. | reverse complement strand
ACAAATAAAGCTATTCTTAGCTAAGACGTTTGATTCTTCAGTTTCTCCTACAACTTTAAGCACTATACGAACTTTTTCACAGTCACTTTTTGCTCTGTGATCCCATTCTGTGTAACATGTTCAAAGAGGTCTCTATCATTGAAAGGTACACCGATCACCTTTTTTCAAACAGTTCCAAATGGTTAAACCATAGGATTGAAATTAAGCGCGACAAGTTTTGTAGGCTCCGGAAGTGTTTGGGCAGTTACTTCGAGCAGATCCAGTTGTTCGTAAGTATGGTCTTTAACGAAAGCATCAAGATTGCGGAGTACGATTTTCAAGAAGAAGCTAGCATACTTCGTCTTGTAGTGCATGGGAATAGCAATGTTAGGTTTTAGCTGGTTAATGACCTTCCATGCTTCATCAGGTCCGATTGTGAAGAAACCTCCTACGGGCAGGAATATGACATTAGGCTGGCCCAGCGCTTCGAGTTCTTTTTCTGTTAGCAGAGTACCTAAATCACTTAAGAATGCCACAACCATATCTTCGGCTTCAATGCGGAACAAAGAGATCTTTCCTCTTTTAGCTCCTTGGGCATTGTCGTGGAAGTACGGAATGGCGGTGATTTTTACCCCATCAAATTCCTCTGTGCCTTCTTTAAGCACTTTTTTGAACGCTTTTACGTTTTTAACGGTGTTATGATCACCGTGTTCATGGGACACGAGCACTAAATCCACTTCGGGGAAAGAAGCTTTGTAGCCAGTGGAAGAGTTGTAAGGATCCGTCAATATCTTCATGTTTTCTGTTTCAATAAGGAAACATGAATGTCCAAGCCATCTGATCTTCATGCTGTTTTAACCTCCTTCTAAGTTTGGTTATGATTTACAGGTACCAAGCAGCCATTTTGTGAGCTGGATTGGTAAGCTGCCTCCAAAACGAGCTGAGCGCGATTGCCTTCTTCAAATGTAGGGGTATGATCTAATGTTTTCCCCTCTACCACCGAGCTTAGGAACCAAAGCAGACTTGTAAGGTGAGTGTCTACCATAAAACCCTGAGAAAGCTTCGAGTTCGGGTAAAGTTTTGCTATTCTTTCATAGAACGGGTCCTGAGCCAAGAGCTTCGGATCTGGGTAAATACGTTGCCCTCTTTCATCATAGAAGGTGGGGTAGTAGGGGTTGTGGTCCAAATCGATAAACAGAGAGCCTTTGTCGCCGTAAATCCACAAGCGATTAGCATCGTTGCCCACGGCGAGTCTGGATGCTTCAATGGTTCCCTTAACGTTGCCTTCTACCTGCAAGCTCAAAGAAGCCCAGTCGTCTACATCTACCTGCTGGAATATGCCTTCTGAATTCTTACGTTGTTTTATGATGGTGTCAGTCAAGCAGCTTACGGACTGAATTTCTCCGAGCAAGAACCGAACCAGATCTATTAGATGAATACCCAAATCTGCTAAGGCACCACCACCGCTTTTATTCTTTTGCAGTCTCCATGTCATTGCTTTTTCTGGTATGAGGTAGCTTGAGTGCAGCAGTTCCCCACGAAAAGCATAGGGACGACCGATAACACCTTGTTTTATGGCAGCGTGAGCGGAAGCTACAGCTGGGTTGAACCGCATTACGAATGCTACTTGATTTACGACGTTACTCTTCTTAACCTCTTCAACCATTAGCCTTGTCTCTTTACTATTGCTTGCAAGTGGCTTTTCACAGTAGATGTGTTTTCCTGCTTGAGCGGCCAATAAGGTTTGCTGGCAGTGGAGAAAATTCGGGGTGCATATATCTACTACGTCTAAATCTTCTAACGAGACTAGCTTTTCCATGGTATCGACTATCTCTGTAAAGCCGCAGCTTTTGGCTGTTTCCATGTTTTCTATGGGGTGAGTGCTGTAGAGTGCCTTCAAGTTAATGCTAAAATCCACGGGAACATTCAGTAGAGGTAAATTTCTGAGGCCAAGCAGGTGGGTTTTGGCTATGGTTCCTAATCCAGCTAAACCGTAATTGATCTCCATATTTTCAATCCTCACAATTCTACCTGGGTTACCTTGCTCAGGTAACGCGGTTTGTCCGGGTTAATGTTTCTTAAGCGAGCCAAATAGAAAGCAAATAGCTGAGCAAAAGTAACTTCAGAGAAAGGATAGAGCAGGTCATGGTTAGGGGGAAGTTCAAACCAAGCATCACCGAGCTTCAAAGCTTCTTCGCTGTCCGAAATTACAAGCACATGTGCTCCCACCTGTTTTATCCTTTCTATGACGTTCAGGCTGGCAGGTAGTGTGGCATCGGCCGGTGCAAAGATGATAACGGGCGACATGTGGCTTAAAATGGCAATTGGTCCATGCAAAAAGTCCACAGATGACATGCCCCATGCATTTATGTAGCAAGCCTCTTTAAGTTTCAGAGCTGTTTCGTTCGCGGCACTGTATGAAAGACCTGTGCCAAGAATTACTAAGTTCTGTGCCAGCATGTATCTTTGTGCCAAGGCTGATATTTGTTCTTTATGCTTTAAGATGGTTTCTACTGAAGTAAGGAGCGATCCATCATCCAGTGGTTTATCTGCAAAAGCATAAGCTAACATGAGGAGAGCAGCCATAGAAGCGGTAAAGCTTTTCGTAGCGCACACACTTTCCTCTTTGTTTGCCTGCATGTAGATGGCATTTTCGCCTGCTAGTTTATAGAGTGTACTTTCTTTGTTATTGGTTATGCCAACGGTTAGAGCACCTTCTTCTTTTGCGCGCTTCACGGTTTCACATACGTCGTCGGTCTCTCCAGATTGCGAAACGCCTACTACCAAAGCTTTGGATATATGGGGTGGATTCTTGTACAGGGTGTACACAGAACCAGTACTTGAGGCAGAAGGAAGGTGCGCTATGAGTTGAAACGCATACTGACCATAAATGCAAGCGTTGTCTGAGCTACCTCTACCAGCTAACAAAGCGAACTCTGGAGCATACTGCTTTATGCGTGATGAAATTGCCTTAACGTTATCTGATTCCCGCTCAATCAGCCTTCTTAGTACTTCAGGGACTTCCTCGATTTCTGCTAACATTCTGAATTCTTGTTCGTTCACTGTATTTACCTCCTTGCTACCAGATGGTTGCTAACTATGGTAGTGGTTTCTTATTGCCTCAATTATGATTTGGACTATCCTTTCTCCTTCTCCACGCTGCAGCAGGGTGGAAAGGGTTTCATACCCGCCTTCGTCATAGGCACTCATGTCAGGAATGTAGCCAATATAATCAGATGCATACCCCACAACAAAAACCTTTTTAGGTTTTAGTGCTTCTTCTATTTGCTTTCCCAATGTGGAAAACAACTCTCCTGGCACACCGACAAAGCTAACCTCTCCAAAATCTAGAATGTGTAAGGTCGTTTGGATAAGCTGAGCGCTATTTACAGCAGCGCTTGTTCTTATTAAGCTCTCAATGCCTTCAGCCTTTGATTCCCAAGGTCGAAGATTTTGCTCCCCTCTTACTCTGGCGCGCTGGAGTTCTTCTTGTGCCTGCCTTAGCATATTTCGAAGAACATCCATCGGTGGCATTTCCTTTATCTTCAACTGAACCGGTATGGTGATGACTTGGAACTTATTTGGGTCTAAATCAATCTCTTTAGTATTTGGCATGCATCTTAGCAGGCTTTCTTGCACGACCTTTGCGATGCGTTCTATCTCATCGAAATCAGATTTCTGCCGATAAAAGCGGGTGCTCACATCACCTGCAGCACCGTTGAAGAACATGGCAAACTCTAAGTTACTTACCTGCTCAGTAAGCAAAGATGCAACCTTTCCAGGGAAATCAGCGCTTATTAAGTGATTTTGCTCGTGTAAAACGGTGGGATGACATCCGAAGTTATAAAGCACTGCCTTGCTACCGTCTTCACCCTGTAGTATTAGCATTTTGAAAGTGGGTAGTAGTTCCTCCGGGTTAAGATCTCGGCGATTACCAAACACCCTTTGAGTAAAGGGGCATTCTCCAAACAGTAGTTTTCCTGATCTAACAGTTTTGATTGACTCCAAAGCACTATTTACAGTCTGCTCCACTGTGTACTCGAAAAGAGTACTGTCAATATTTCCGAAAGTCACCGCTTTTCCATCAGGAGTCATTAGCTTTCTGCTTTGAAGCCCTTCAGGACCTGAATGAGTATGGGTTGCAGCTATGAGAATATGGTCTTTGGGAATGCCTGTATGGTCCTCAAGTTGTGTAGCAACGGCCTGAGAAAAATCCAGAGAAATGGCAAGTGTGTCAAGGGCAATGAGAAAAAACTTTTGGTGTTCGGCAAATTCCAAATACAGTGCTTTTGCGTAAAGGTCGTCATGGACCCCTTCTGCTTTTCTCTGTCCGAGGAATCCTGCCATTTGTGTCCCCATTGGGGGTGTAATAATTCTTTGAGAATATCCGTATTTAACCATTCCCTGCCTCCAAGAAGTGTTTTATGGCTAGCAAGACTCCTTTATCTTCATTGGAACTTGTAACAAAAGAAGCCTTACTTTTCGTAAAATCGTCGGCATTAGCCACGGCCACCGAGAATTTGACCACGTCGAACATGGTGGCATCACTTTCATTGTCTCCAATGGCCATGACATGTTCAGGATCGATGCCGCAAATTTGCAACATGTGCTGTAAAGCACTGCCCTTTGTGACGCCAGTTGCCATTATGTCCAAACAGCCGTCATCTGCTCGCATAACATCGATCTTGTCGCCGAGAAGTTCTCTGAGCTCTTCTTTTAATTGGTTTAGATACTCTTCGTCAAGTATGATGGATACTTTTCTTACACCGACTAAAGCTTCAGGTGATATGTCAGAAAGATCAGTGTTTACCACTGGAGCGGGCTCTTTTTCTGTAAACACAGGTACTTCTGGTCTTTTGTAGCAAATCATGCTGTTACCCCGATATAAGTAAAGGTTACATCGATATTTCCTTCTTACCAAATGGTCTATGATAGCTTTTACCACATCTTCCTTGATAAACTGCTGATAAATGATTTCCTCCGTAACCGGGTCAACAACAACTGCTCCAGCTTCGCATATGACTGGTACATCTATGGGGAAGCTATATGCGAAGTTTTTCACCGAGGGGTAGCCTCGTCCAGAAGCGATTGTTAACTTCACTTCTGGACTTAGCAAGCCCTTTATTTCTTCTACGTACTCCTGAGGTAGCTCAGAGTCATTGTTTAGCAAGGTACCATCCAAGTCTGTAACGATAAGTTTCTTGACATCCCTGAGCCTATCTCTAATGTCCTCTATGATCTTATCGCTGCTAATCTGCTCTTGCATAGATGAGATTTCCCTCTCCTATGGTGGCTTCCACCTGTAGCGTTTCTTTATTCAAAATTACCATGTCAGCCATGGATCCTTTCTTTATGGTTCCACGATCCTTCAGGCCTATGGACTTTGCAGGCAATAGCGATGCACATGTGAAAGCCTCTGACAGAGAAAGTCCACCGATGTTGATGAGATTTCTAAAGCCCTTATCCATGGCAAGTACTGAACCGGCTAGTGTTCCATTTTCTAACCTGGCAGAGGTTTCGTCAACGATTATTGTCCTATTCCCCAGAGTGTACTTGCCTGGCTTCCCTAAACCTGCTGCCATGGTGGCGTCAGTGATGAGTACCAGCCGATCTTTGACGTACTTGCACATGATTTTCATGGTGGCAATGTGCGTGTGAACTCCATCTGCGATGAACTGCAAATAGAATGGGTAAAGTAAACCCGCGCCTATAAGACCTGGCTGCCTGTGCTGAAATGGGCTCATGGCGTTGAAATAGTGTGTTATGGAGGTTGCTCCTTTTGCATAGGCTTTGGCAGCTGTTTCGTAGTCTGTGGACGTGTGGCCCAAAGAAACACTAACGCCATACCCAGCGAAGAGTTCTATCATGTCCAGATGTCCTTCAATTTCAGGAGCCATGGTAACCATGAGAGCCTTGCCTTCGCTAAGAAGTTCCATGATATCGCCTTTGTTCGCTTGCCTAAAGAGGTTTGGATCCATGGCACCGGGGACTTTCTTACTAATGAATGGCCCTTCCAGATGAAGTCCAAGCGGTTTCGCCCCTTTTACCTGGGTAAAGCTGTTAGAAAGCTGCATTATGGGCTTTAATGTTTCAACAGGTGCACCTGTGGTAGTAGGAAGAAATGCTGTGGTACCTGTAGAAGCAAGCTTTTCTGCCATACTGCCTATGGCCTCTAATGTGCCTTCCATGGTGTCATGGCCTGCGAATCCATGAATGTGGACATCGACAAAACCGGGCCCTACTACGTAATCGGTTAAATCTACCAGCTCAATCCCTCTTTCGGGTGGTTCAAATGAAACTTGCTCGATGCGTGAATTGTTCACTTCAATGTAGACAGTGCCGTCAATGGGTTCTGGTGCATAAAAACGGTCTGCCTTTATCACATAGTGATTACTTTTAATTTGAATGGTCATTATGGCGTGCCTCCTAAAACTCACGTTTTACTTATTGATCCAAGTGCGGTATCCGTATAAGTCTCTGTATTTTTCTTTCAATTTATCGTTGAACTCGGGGCCACCGTCAATGTTTGCACTCATGAGTACTGGTGGCTCAAAGTTATTTGCAAGCATTTCCTCGATGGCAAAAACAACTGTTTGATTCAAAAGTAAATCTGCAGCAATGGAGGATGTACCCCCCACTTTTGTGTAAAGTCCTTCTATTTCCACTGCAGCATCTCCAGGTACGCTATGGTTATCCAGCACAACGTCTGCAAGTTCGAATAGCCTTTTGCCACTAGAGTGCCTGGATGTGCTGTTTTTACTTACTTCTAGGGCAGTCACAGCGATTAAAGGTACATTCTTGGATTTTACAAAGGATGCCATTTCTATAACAAAAGGATTTCTTCCTGAATTAGATATCAAGACTACGCAATCATTCTCTCTTAGGTCCCAACTTTCTATGAACTTTGTTCCTACACCCTCAATGGTTTCGTAGCGCCCAAAGGTTTCTTCCATGACAGCTTTTGCTGGCAGCAAGCCACCAGCTCTTCCAGCAATTTCTATGGAAGCAGCATAGGAATGGCCGCTTCCAAAAGCCTGTATAATACCACCATTCATGATACTCTGTGCCATTAAGTGGCCAGCTTGTTTCATGTGCTGCTCTTCTCTTTCCAACAAAGGAATCAAGTCTTTAATCACTTGAAAGTATTTCATTTTTTACCTCCTATTAGAGAATTTCTAAGTTTCTCCCAGGAAATTTCATCCTGTTCTGCTACTTGACGGAAATAAACTTTTACTCCCATATTGGAGAGTTCTTCGATTGCTTCAATTTCGTTTTCTATCAGGTAAGCGTACAGAGTTGCTTTCTTACTGTTTTTCCGATTACTCATCGGCCCTATGTTAAATTCTTTGGGCAGTTCTGGATGGCGTTTGAAGAGTTCTGCAGCTATTTGAGGGTTTTTTAACAATATTAGCGTGTTTGTGTTATCTCTTAGTGCTTCCTCCACGGCGTCGTACGCACCATCTAGAGAAAAAACTACCAATTTTACACCTGACGGCACTGACAATCTGTAAATACTGGCCATAGTAGGATTTTTTGCTGTTTCGTCATCAATTAACAAGATCTTGTTGATGGAATAAGTCTTGAGGACACGCACTATTACTTGGCCATGGATGAGCCTGTCGTCACATCTTACTAAACTAACACTCATGCATTTACCTCCTTATTTTCCGAGCGTTTGTTTATTTTTCCAGTACTGTTCAATGGTTTTGGTGAATCTTCCCGTTATGAGTTCAGGTCTAGTAATAGCTGAGCCAACTGTGACACACCACGCGCCTCTATCGAATGCTGCTAATACTTCCTCTGGAGTCCAGTACCTCCCCTCAGCATTTATTGGTTTGTCTATGGCTTCTGCCAACTGTTTTACAAGCTCGAGATCAGGTCCTTCTTGCTGAGTACTGTATGGTGTGTAGCCAGCCAACGTTGTGGACACGATATCTGCACCATTTCTTGCAGCTTGTACACCTTCTTCCAGAGTACTTATGTCTGCCATGATTAAGGTCTGAGGATAAGTTTCCTTAATCTGCGATATGAGAGCGGCTATATCTTGGTAAGTTCTGTTACGTGGTGTGCAATCGAGGCCCAATATTTCAACGCCTGTATCGCAAATGGCAGCTGCCGCGTCGAAATCGGGCGTGATTATGACATCAGATGAAGGATCCGTGTGTGCTGTGATGACTTTGTTTATCCCGACGATGGGCAGGTTGGTAACTTTCTTTATTGCAAGAATGTCATTTGGCCAGCAGGCTCTGATACCTGCTGCACCACCAATTTCTGCTGCTTTAGCCATTCGTGCCATAATATCAGCACCATATAGGGGACTATCTTCATATGCTTGGCAGGAAACAATTAGTTCACCTTTGAGTTTTTCGATGGTGTCTTCCATTTTCACCTCCTGAAATTGCCAGAGCCTCTTATGAGGCTCTGGCATCGCTTAGCTAATTATTATATTGTTATTGCTAAACGAAAAACCTAACCAGTACGCCTACAACAGCAATCACAAAGAAGACAAAGAACGTACGTCCTATGGTCGATTTTCTCTTAGCGATGAGATAGTATGCCAGTAGTGTTAAAAGAAGAGGTACAAGTGACGGGAAAATACCATCAAGGATGTTTTGTAGTGATATGACCATTTCTCCCGACTTAAACTCCCAACCCAAATTGGCAGCTACATATGTTGCCGAAATACCTCCAACTACAGTTCCTCCCACGATTGCCGCCGCGTCCGATATTAAGTCTTTTAAACCAGAAGCTAAAATGGCTTCTACAGCGTTTATTCCGGACCTATAACCCATGTTGAAGAGCCACATTGTGAGTGGAATCATTGTGCCGAGGAAGACCACAATGTAGAACAAAGGTCCAACGATACTTCCATCTTTCGATAAACCAAGACCAATACTTAGCAAGATTGGGATGTAAGTTCCTGGCAACAGTGAATCACCTATTCCTGCAAGAGGGCCCATCAGTGCAGTTCTTGTGTTGATTATAATCTCATCGCTTATATCAGCTCCCCTGGCTTTTTCTTCTTCCATTCCGAGAATTACACCAGGGACTATACAGCCTATGTTCGGTTCTGTATTAAAGAAAGGTGTGTGCCTAGCAAGAAGGGCTTTTTTCTCTTCTACTGTGTTGTACAGTTTATCCATGACTGTGCCTAACATTCTCACGATTGCTGGGGCTTGCATGCGTTCCATGTTTTGCACCGAAAGGTTCCAGAACATCCAGGAGAAGTAAGCCTTTCTGACGTCACGCCCACTAAGCAATAACCCTTCTTTAGTAACCCCTTCAGTAGTTGGTTGCTCAGTAACCATGGCCACTGACCTTTCTGCTCTCTTGTATCTTATGTCGAGATAAGCTAAGAAAACCCCTATTAATAGAACAGGGACAATGGACGTTTTCCATACTGCAACAAGTGCGAATCCTACGAGGAAGTAGAGAAGCTCAAAGTCTTCTTTGACGATAAAAGACAATAGTAAGCCGAAACCAACTGCAGGGAGTATTGAACCAAAAGTGACTAACATTGTTTGAACAATAGGCGGTATAAGATTAGAAAGCTGGCTTATGTATGGGGCTCCAAAATAGTTAATAAGGAATATTGGGAAGAAGCGGACGATGAAGTTTGTAATCTGCCCATATACAGGAACGTTAATTGCTGCCTTAAGTTTTCCTTCTTCGATTAACCTGTCTTGCCAGTGGACAAATAGGCTGTTTACTGTAACTACTAGATAAACCATGGCGACGCCGAAGAAGCTCAGGGGAACGGACAATGCAACAGCTTGGGAGCTTGGAAGTCCTGCTATCATGGCAAGTGGTATACCGATGTAAGCTGCAAAGTTAACATCGGCTGGCATGGCTCCGCCGGGCGTTACTAATCCAATGTATAAAGCTTGAACCGCTGCACCCATCATGATACCTGTTTTAATATCGCCCAGAATCAAGCCTATGATCATACCTGCCACGAATGGACGACCAGTTGTATACCAACCCGCTAATCCACCATAAAGCCAAGGAGAATAAATAGACGACATGTAGCCAATCAATGCAATAAGCAATGCCTGCCAAATGCTCACGTGTAGTCTCCTTTCTCTGCCGGCACTAGGCCAGCAGCTTCTTCTTTTTTAACTCTTCCACAAGATCAATGTCTCTGTCTGCAGGTGTCCTTTTGGGAGTGATACGATAGCCATAGGCCGCAATCTTTTGGTAGGCTTGGGCATCTTCTGGCGTTGCTGCTATCCACGGGAATACCATTACAGGCTTTGTGCCTGGAACAGGCGCCTGATTTCCCACGTTCACTGATTCAAACTTCAATCCACCGTCTAGAAGTCCTAAGGCATCTTGAGGTGTTTTGGCAATGACTAGCGCTGCACCAGGCTGATTTTCTAGTGTTTTCAAATAATCTATGGCTTCTTTTACTCCCAACACCTTGGTAGGAAGACCCCTGGCAGCCTGGGGTAGCATGGTCTTTTGTATGGGATCAACGGCAACTTTGTCGTTTACTACTGCGATCATATTCGCTCCGTAGAAAGAACACCACGTAACTGTTACCTGACCGTGTATGAGTCTGTTGTCAATGTGAAGATATAGTTTCACTTATACCAACCTCCTTGAGCGAATTTTAGCTGTTTTCAAGCGAAGCCCTGAGCAGTTGGGTGAGATTTTTCATGGATTCAACGCCTGCAGTCATAGCGTTAGCTGAAAGCTCTTGAAGAGAGCTGCTTTCTCGAAAGCTTAATATCTCCAGTAGCATGGGCAGATTAACGCCCGTAATTACTTCCACATTTTCGTCTAGTAGATAAGCTGCAGCGTTACTGGGGGAGGCACCAAACATATCTACAAAAACCAGTACGCCGCTACCGTCGTCAAGTATCTTAACAGCATTTAAAATTCTTTCTTTGAGCTCATCGATGCTGTCGCCTTCCTTTA
>DMVM01000158.1:16234-16504 GCA_003476705.1 Coprothermobacter sp. | reverse complement strand
CCCTTCCCTACGTGGGAATTTGAAAAATTCAAAAATGTTAATCCCATCGTAGTAGAGCAAAGCGTTATGGGAGCTTTTGAAACACTGATAAAGGAGAAAACGGGCATAAAAGCTAAAGCTTCCATCAGAAAATACGACGGAAGGCCCTTTGACCCAGAAGAACTCGCCCAGCAAATAAAGGAGGCGATATAGTATGCCTGATGACCTGACCACTTATGCAGAAAACACATGGTGTCCAGGATGTGGTAACTTCGGCATTTTCAATGCGTT
>DMVM01000158.1:0-16189 GCA_003476705.1 Coprothermobacter sp. | reverse complement strand
GACTACTTGGATCTGTCAGGTTTTTATTCGCTACATGGGAGAGAAATAGCCACAGCTCAGGGCATGAAACTGGCTAACCCTGCTGTTACCGTAGTTGCTTTTGCCGGTGATGGTGACGCTTTCGGCGAAGGCATCGAACACCTCATCTTTGCAGCAAAAAGGAACTCTGATATAACAGTGATAATACATGATAACGGCGTTTACGGTTTAACCACAGGACAGTTCACTCCTACTTCACCGGAAGGTTTCAGAGGACCGTCCACACCTTTTGGTAGCCCAGAAGAACCACTTAACCCAATAAAGCTCATGCTTAGCGTGGGAGCCTCCTTTGTTGCGCGGGGATTTTCAGGGAAACTTAAGGAACTTACGGATCTTTTCTACCAAGCTATGAAGCACAAGGGCTTTTCCTTCGTTGACGTGCTTCAGCCATGCGTTTCCTTTAACGATACTTACAANNGAGCAGACAGAAAAGCTTCCCATCGGGATTTTCTACCAAGTAGAGCAGGTTCCAACTTACCATGAGAGATTACTCGGAGATTTGAACATTGCTTCCCAGAGAGCTTCCAAAGAACAACGCTGGGAATCCATTAGAACCTTGCTGCAGCAGAGCACCTAATTTGCACAAAGAATAAGGGTTCTTACCTCCTGCCAAAGGAACGTACAATCTTTGTAAAGGAGGTAAGAACCCTTATGAATCAGAAGCGTTTAGAAAAAGTACTGGAAGGGATGACCCAAGCTGGCCTATCCCAAATGATCATTTCCGACCCCACAAACATTTTCTACCTCACGGGCAAGTGGATAAACCCAGGAGAACGGATGTTGGTTCTCTTAGTAAAAAGTGAACAAATCCCCACACTTTTTGTAAATGAACTGTTCCCTATCAGAGAAAAACTTGGTCTGGATGTGGTAACTTACAACGATTCTCAGGATCCCATTGCCTTACTTCTAACCCACATTACCCTTGACGAGCCTCTGGGCGTTGACAAAAACTGGCCTGCCCGTTTCCTTATAAAGCTCATGCACCAATCCCCTACCCCGATAANNNTCGCATATAAACGACCAAGCCATGGAAAGAGTTTTGCAGCTGATTCCCAATTTGTACACCGAGAAAAAGGTGAGCCGCTTGCTACTAGACATTTACGAAGAACTGGGAGCAGATGGATACTCCTTTGAACCCATTATTGCCTACGGACCTAACGGCGCTGACCCGCATCATGAAAGTGATTCAACTACCTCGTTAAATGAAGGCAATAGTGTCATCATTGATATTGGCTGCCGTAAAAACTTCTACTGCTCCGATATGACGAGAACAGTTTTCTACAAGAAAGCGGACGACTTGCAAAGGAAAATCTACAACATCGTTTTGGAAGCCAACCTCAAGGCCATTGAAACTGTGAAACCAGGTGTAAGATTCTGCGACATTGATGCAGCAGCTCGCAATCACATTGAAAACTTCGGCTTTGGTGGTTATTTCACTCATCGCACGGGGCACAGCATCGGTCTGGATGTGCATGAAACAGGTGATGTGTCCGCAGTCAATACAGATATAGTACAAGAAGGTATGATCTTCTCCATTGAACCAGGCATTTACCTGCCTGGTAAGTTCGGCGTTCGCATTGAAGATTTAGTATTGGTAACATCAACTGGATGTGAAGTCCTAAACCATTTCCCCAAGGAGCTTCAGATAATCGATTGAACCTGTTCAGTAAATGTTTTCTGTTGAGCTTCTTGTTCTATAGTTAAAGGGGAAAGACGTAAATAGGAGGTGTTGTATTTTGGATGTCTTAGATTTACTTTCAAACCTGGTTTCATTTCAGACTGTAAATGACCCAGGCAAAGGTGAGATGCCTTCCAGGGAGTGCCCCGCGTTTATACAAAGCACTCTGCAATCTTGGGGCATTCATAGCGAGATAATCGAGCATAATGGCGCCTATGCTGTTGTTGGTGAGATAGGCGAAGGCTTGCCAAAAGTCATGGTCATGGCACATTTTGATGTAGTACCTGTAAGTAAAGATGAATGGCACTATGAACCTTTCAAGTTGACCATTGAGGGCGATAAAGCCTACGGCAGAGGTTCCGTGGATGATAAAGGGAACGTCGCCTCCCTCATGTTTGCCCTAAAGGAACTCAAAGAAAAACCACTAAACGGTAAAGTACTGTTTGCCTTCACAGGTGATGAAGAGACTGGAGGAGCCACCGCTCTGTACATTGCAGAAAAACTCAATGAAACTAATAAACTGCCTTCGTTCTTGATAAATGCAGATGGTACAGGTATGATCCCCATAGTTCGAAGGAGAAAAGGTTTTAGCGTAACAATTTCCGTCCCTGCTGCAAAGAAAATAACAAAGGGCAAGCTTGAGGAACAAACCTTTGAAATTCGTACACCCGTTGTGGAGACGAGACATGCTGCATACTTCTTGCCAGGCGTGGACACCCACCCTTTAATAGCTGCGTCTCAGTTCCTACGCGAAACTGATTACGAAGCTGTCTCCCTCACTGGAGCCTTTCTCAAATCCAACGTGGTACCGGGAACAGTCACCCTAACATACGTAAAGCCAGACCAGGGAACGCAGTCAGAAGTAGAAGTAGATGAAAACCTAACAAGGCTTATAAGAGCTGTTGTCCCTTCAGTAAGAGCTACCATAAAGGCTGAGAAATACAGCGATTTCGGTGTATCCATTACACCGAACATGTATGCTTTTGATGGCGCCAGACATTCTCTTTCCTTGGATATAAGAGCTATGAGCCATGACAATCAGGACATTGAACGGACATTAAAAGAGGTGCTTTCTTACAATTTGCCTGACGCCGAGGTAGACTTTGGCAACAAGGAAAAAGCTGGCTTTCTCTTTACAGATCCCCAAGAACCATTTGTTCAAACAGTACTCCAGATTCTAAAGGAAAACGGAGAACGTGCCAAGGCAGTTGAAGGTGCAGGCGCAGCAGACTCACGCTACTTCACACCCCTGGGTGTAAAAGCTATCGATTTTGGACCCAAAGGCGGAAACGTGCATGGACCCAATGAATACGTTGAAGTAGCTTCACTCAGAAAACTCCCTAACGTTTACGTGCAAATTATTGATAGGCTTCTAAGCTTTTAGTAGAAAAGCCATAGCACATTTTGAGGAGCCAGCCAAAGCAACACTCCTGCTGGCTCCTTTTGCATTACAATACTGCTATGTGGTGGTTCTTAATTGGTTTGGCAGTGGGCATAGTCATCCTACTGTTCTTCAGGTTGGCTTTTGAGCGAGACTTAGAAAGAACACGAAGAGAACTTTACCAGGAATATGAAAACCAATTACGTGAAAATCAACTCCGTGCGGAAGCATACTGGAAGGCGCAATTTGAAGACTGGAAAAGCCGAGAAATAGAGACCTTGAAGCAGTCCATTGATCAGCAGTATAAAGCAGTCCTGGAACAGTGGAAGCTGGAAGTGGAAGAAGAAATTAGACAAGACGCCACTAAACGTAGCAAATCGGTCATGCTGGGTCAAATAACAGAGCATCTTGTACCATTTTTGTCTGACTTCAAGTACAACCCAAAAGACGCTCGCTTCTTAGGAACACCCGTGGATCTTATCGTGTTTGATGGCCTTAGTGACGGTCAGTTAAAACAGGTCGTGTTTATTGAAGTGAAAAGTGGCAGTTCTAAACAACTTACTCAGCGAGAAAGACAAGTTCGCGACACAATCTTGGACAAGCACGTTTGCTGGGAACTATTCTATCAACCGTCCACAGAATTGACCACACAAAAAGAGGGGTTCGAGAACGCCCCTAACTATACTGATCCAGACGCTGGCGAGAATTCTACGGAACTATGACCTCTTCATTCCTCGTTATTTCGCTAGGCAGTCCAAAATGGCCCCAATATTCTTCTATGGAATATCCGTCTATCTCGCCTTGTGTCTTACCTTCAATACTGAGCTTTACCCTTTGAATTTCTGGAAATTCAGTCAATGTATTGCCTATGGCATTAATACTCATGGCTTCGCCACCAGCGGACACAGGGCAGTATTGGTAAGCCTCTGTTATTGCTTCACGGCTTAAATCCACATAAGCTGTGCCATTTTCCACAGTAAACCCGAGTATGCGAGTGGTTGGAGGTAATGGCATGCCCATACTTAAATCTTCAGGTCCCTCAATGAGTGACTCCAAAGCTCTAAGAGGTTTGTTCTCGTCCACCACATAATGCTCTTCAGCTTTAACACTCCAGTCAGGGTCTGCCACAATGAAATAAACCTTAGCAGGAACCAGCTTTACAGGTATGGACCTACCGCGGTTATACTCTTTAACCAGGTTCAGAAAGGTGTCCGTCTTATCACCCAAAGCAGCTCTAATCACATCCACAGCTGACGCAGTAGTACTTTTAAGTTCCGAAGCAATAGCACTTTCAGCCAACCCTTCTTGTGTCAAAGCCTTCCTTTGCGAAAGCTCAGCCTTCAGTGCGAGCTGCACCACCTCCTGCTGCGTTGCAGTAAGCTCCAGCTCTTTTGAAATGCTGTTCACATAAATAGAATCCATGTTGGACAAGTAACCAGGCTTTATATTGGAACCGAAAAGCCCTGTGCCATATCTGGAATACAAGAAACCCGCAGCAAAACCAATTATGACAACCAAAATTACTATTAATATCCAGCGTGCCGCACTCCCTCTCACGCCACTGCTTTTCTTTGCCATGGTGGTGCACCTCCAACGCATTAGATAAAAAACTACAGAACTTGCAGCCTTTCTCTTTTGTTACAGTAGAATATTAACATGAACTTAATTGAACACTACGGCCTTAAAGACGTCTATCTAAGCGTCATACCAAAGCTTAATCTGGACAAAGAAGGAGGAACCCTGTGGAGCCATTCCTTGGATGTAGCAGAGCGTTTTAGAGAAGTCACGGAAAAATTATGGCGTCCGCCCGTGAGTCCAGACGCTCACCGTGTTCTGCGCTACAGCCTTGACATGATGCAAAGTTTAGTGTACCTACATGATGTAGGCAAGATCGATGCCCGCTTCCAAGAACAGTTGAAAAACGGCGAGCTCCTCTCCAGACACACCCTTTTGGGCTTGAATCTTGTGGTAGACGCCTCAGAAAAACTTTCACAAAACTATCCGAAGGACTTTAGACCCACGCTGGTTTATCTAACATCCTTAGCCACTACGCTGCACCATGCTCCACTAATGAAAACCACCTTTACTAATGTTAAAGAACACCCTGACGCAAGCCTTTTGCCCGTGCACCTAAGAAATTTGTGGGAAGAAGAGCTTAGCCAAACCATAAATCGTCTTAAACAATACAGAAAACAGCTTATGATAAGCGGGTGGGAACTTCACTGGGTCTACACCTATCTCAATGGCCTTGTGGCTTTGGCTGATGAAACTTCCAGTGCTCATTATCCTTTAACCTTTTCCCACACATTCTGCGTAGACTATCAGGTACCTGATCAGCCCTCCACACATGAAGTCGGTGTATACGCTCCACAGTTATGGGCAAGGCAGCTAAAGAAAGGCATCCTTACTCCNNCCACGCATTTACACCAGCTTCTATGACATACTTCCTTTTATAATGGGCTTAGGAAAGTACAACGTAAGAATGCTCAGCTTGCTGGGCAGTACCGTTTACACACCAAGAAAGGATTGGGCAGCATTGTTCTCAGACCTATTTAGGGCCCGAGTCATTATCACAAACCCACCAAAGGGCCCCATAAACATTGTACGCGCCGGGGATTACGAGAACAAACTCCCCTATTACTTACAAAGCAATTATGAAGAAACAAACGTAGTAGACGAATGGACTGTGGTTACAAAAGACTACAATGACTTAGTGCCGCCCTATGATTGGCTGTCACTGGTGAAAAAAGTCTGGAATCAACTTGGAGTGTACGCCCTAATGAACATGGGAATGCAGAACACCAAGCAACCATTCATTAAAGCTGACGTAATCCAACCCAAAGATCACATTCACAATTTAAGAAAACAGCTCCCTGAACACATAAAGCTTTGGCCCAAGGTCCCGTTAGAAACCTTGGTTAACAAACTTGCCAGCACCCCAGTCCCACTTTATGAAGCAACCAAGGGCACCATCATTAACGAATCCCACATACTGCTTAAGCAAGGTAACCGCGTAAGCAGGTAGCAAAACAGTTTGTTTTGATTTACTGCCGCCGCCGCTTATAGACATAGTTATAGAGCCTTTTTTCTTTCAACCATTCGAGCACGTCCGACGCCACCCACTCCACCGGTACTGCAGGCTCTTGCGGATTAAGAAAGTTCTTTTGTTAGCCAAACACTCAGTAGGTACGTGAACCAAAATTACCTTACTTCTTTCTTCATTCTATGAAAGTGGAGAACCACTTCCTGAGTCAAATTCACTGAAAACGTTCTTTCTATTGTATAACCGCGCTTTTCGTAAAACTGAACTGCATTTTCGTTTTCTGTTTCCACATCGAGACAGACAAACTTCGCACCGCACGAAACTGCGTCCTCTTCAGCGCGCTTCATTAATGCTGTTCCTACACCCCGTGTTTGCACCTGTTGATAAACAGCCAAAAAAGCTATGTAATAGTCTTCACGCGAAATTCTACTAACTTGTGCATCCAACTTAAGAAGTGCTGGCAGTACCTTGAAAAACTGAAGTCCCAAGTGTTTGATCATGAGGTAACCAGTACCAAGCTGTTCTCTCTGTTTAGTTTGCCAATCGTAGCCCATCACCAATCCAAGGATGTCGCCATCTTGAGCAAACAAGCAATGAGAGAAGCTGAACAGATTATTATCATGCTCGTACAACAGCTGCAAAAGCTCCACTGCCCTTTCCTCACCGAACAACTTTGAGAAAAATGGAGCTGCAAGTAGCACCAGCTCAGAGAAATGGTTTTTGTCTTTCAAAGTTCCTTTCCTGACCACCATCAACTTCTCCAGTGCTTGTTAACTAATACTAGTATGAGAGCTAGGTAATCCGACCATATATAATTGAAACATGCTGTTTCTAGGCGCACATACTTTTTCAAAAGGGCTATTTGTCTGTGAGTAACCCAAATTACAAAATTCCGATAAAGGAATGGATTGTTTCTGAACGCCCCAGAGAACTGCTTCTTTCTAAAGGACCTGAGCACTTGCCTGACGCAAAATTGCTTGCTATCATACTTCGTACGGGGAATAAAGAAGAAACAGCGGAAGATTTGGCACGACGCCTGCTGAATACCTTTGGTGGCTTTACTGGACTGTACCGAGCCAGCGTAGAAGAACTTCTACAAATCAAGGGAATGGGGAAAGCCAAAGCCGCTCAAGTAAAGGCCGCATTGGAAATAGGTAAGCGGTTTCTTCAAAATGAAACTGTGGAAGAGGCAAGAATTACTACCCCTGAAGATGCCGTCGAGTATGCAGCACGTTATTTCTCTTCCATGCTCGTGAACGAAGGTAAAGAGCACTTCTGGGTGCTGCTGCTAGATAGGAAGAATCGCCCCATAAAACACGTAGAAATCAGTGTGGGTAGTTCAATACAAACCACGGTTGACCCTAAAGAAATATTGAAACAGGTAAGCTTGACTTCAGCTCAAGGGCTCATTTTGATACACAATCACCCCAGTGGAGATCCTAGCCCCAGCCGAGAAGATGTGGCAGTGACAAAACAGCTAAAACAAGCCTGCGAATTGGTAGGCGCTCAGCTTCTTGACCACATCATTGTGGGCAAAAACCAGCATGTAAGCTTAGCCCGAGAAAAGTTGATTTAGAGATTCCACAGCTTTTGACATGGCGTAGGTGCTACTTTGCCATATGTATGGTATACAATTGTTTGCTATAATATGGTTATGACGGTCATGGTGCTTTACCATGGTGCAGAATTTAAGCCTTTAGCTTTCAGAGACGGGCAACGCTGGCAAAAAGTAAAAACCTTGCAGCAAAAATGGCAGCAACCGCAGGGTAATCGCCAGCTTTACCACTTCGTAATATCCACAGAAGAAGACCAAATCTGGGAACTCGTTTACCTGTGGCCCGACGGTTATTGGAGAGGATGGCGCTTGCCATGAGATGGATCATGCACGTGGATATGGACGCCTTCTTCGCCAGCTGCGAACAAGCCATCAATCCAAAACTAAAAGGCAAACCCATTGGAGTCATGGCTGACCCATACGGTAGAGGCAAAAAACGCTCCGTCATAGCTGCAGCATCTTACGAAGCTAAACGCAAAGGCGTAAAAGCTGGCATGCCTCCAAAAGAAGCTTTTAATCTTTGCTCTGACCTTATTCTGGTGCAGGCTCATCCATCATTCTACGGTTACGTGCATAACCAAATGCTCAAATACGCCAGAAGCATTTCTTCTGAGGTAGAAAATTACAGCATTGACGAATTCTTCATGGCTTACCACGGCAAGGATCCAGATAAAGTAGGTGAAGAAATCAGAAGATACGTAAAGAAGCAGTTTGGTATTACTTGCTCCGTAGGGATTGCTCCGGGAAAAATCTTAGCAAAAATGGCAACAGAGGAAGGCAAACCCGATGGACTCACTTGGTGGAAACCACAGGCCATACCCAGTGTCTACAAGTACTTGCCCGTATCAGCCATACCAGGCATAGGTTCCCGCAGAGAAGCTCTACTCAATAAAAATGGTATATATACCTTAGAAGATTTAGCTTTAACTCCAAAACCCATAATCAAAAACCTTATGGGCATACTTGGCGAGTACTACCAAAAAATCGCTCAAGGCATTGACGAAACGCCTCTTATTACTCAGGAGCCACCTTTAAAAAGCATTACTCGTAGTGTTACTTTGGACGCAAGCACCTTAAGCCCACTGGTAGTAGAAGCAGTGGGACGTCTGCTTTGTGATTCTCTTAGTAAAGGTTTGGAAGAGATTAACTCCCGTGCAAAAGAACTTTTCATATTTTTACGCTACGATGATTTGAGTGCAGAATCAACAGGCATGAAACTGGAGTTTTACACCAATGACCCCGATGTAATCTTTCATAACTTCAAAATGCTAAACAAAGAGCTCAGACCATATAACCAAGGCGTACGGTTGGTTGGCGTAGGCATGACTGACATAAGGCAGCATTACACCCCCAGCCTTTTCTACCAAGAAAAACCAAATCAATTAAAGCCCGTAGTAGAAAAGATACGCCAGCGCTATGGTTACGACAGCATCATACCAGCTAACTTGCTCCTAGCAGAGCCTTACACCAGCATTATTGCCGAGTGAAGACGTCCATTCAACCATACTTACGGACCACGTCTGCCTAGCAATAAGTTGAACTGGCTGGCAACCAACTCACCCGAGCTATTATTTTGATTTTTTCAATTGTCCTGGAAAGAGTCAAAAATGGACACTAGGTACTCATGCTTTCATTTAGTGAATTCAAATCGCTCAAGTCCTATACAAGAAACGACTCATATCGATCTCCGCTTAATCAAACCCAGCATAGCTACAACACTGAATAGTATATAATCAGAATATGAATAAATTACAATCGAGCAAAAATAAAGAATTAACAATCTTGAATAAGGTCATTAACGTTTCTTCCACTTCTTTGGCTTGGGCTCTAATATTAGGCGTTGTAACATGGGTTATAGGTGCCCTCGGATGGTATGCTGTTGGTACAATATGGAACCAGCATCTTTTCGTACCCCACAGTGTTAGAAGTACAGCTGTTACCGTGCTATCACTAAGTGTTTGGCTCCTAATTTTGTTTGCTTCATTCTCGGCATGGAAAGCTTACAACCAAAATCGATATTTTAGAAACAACAAGAGGAGTATAGAGCCTTTGAGCTCCGCTAATAAACCTATTGAATGGACAGAGATTACTATTGACCCTGAAGAGGGAAACTTTCTAAAAAGCGAGAAATTGAGCAATGAGTCTTAACTACTGGCAACTTTTTAGTTATTACGTGTTTTTATTTCCTCTCCTTATGAGTGTTGTGTACGCTGTTGGCGGAGTTTATTTTTGGTTCCGCCGTGAAAAACATTCTGAGGCCACAGAAGGCATAATCACAACAGAACAATGGCCTCACGTTACAGTACTTGTACCTGTGCACAATGAAGCCACAACGATAAAAGATACCATGCAGAATCTTAGCAGTTTAGATTATCCAGATTACGATGTGGTCTTCATAGATGACAACTCGGTCGATAATTCTGCTGACATCATGAGAGAGCACCTAAAAACTGCTCAGAACTTTCATCTCATCCATTTGACCAAGAATGTGGGAAAGGCAACTGCTTTGAATAATGCCTTGACTAGAATTGGCGACACACCCATCGTGGTAGTTCTAGACGCAGATACCACACTGAAAAGTGACGCTTTAAAATGGTTAACTTTACCTTTCACTTACCAACCACGTCTTGGCGCTGTTACAGGTAATCCTGTAGCAAGGAATAGAAAGAACCTTCTTGAGAAAATTCAGACAGCTGAATTCGCCTCCATTATCGGACTACTTAAGAGGTCTCAAAGGGTCATGGGGAGAGTGCTTACAGTATCAGGTTGCGCCACGGCGTACAGAGCAGACGTTCTTAAAAAAGTGGGCGGTTTTTCTAGTAATTCTGCTACTGAAGATATTGACATAACATGGAAATTACAAAAAGCGCATTACGAAGTATGGTTTGCTCCCAAAGCAGTTGCATACATAGAAGTACCTGCCTCTTTCAGTTCATACTGGAAACAAAGGGAGCGATGGGCTTTAGGTGGCTGGCATTTGCTAAGGACGCACAAAGACATCTTTCAACGTTGGGAGCATAGAAGACTGTGGCCCATATACGCTGAATTCTTTCTGAGCTATATTTGGTCACTGCTGTTTGTTTTTGGCATCGTTATGTGGATTGTTGCTTCACTATTTCTGGCCAAATCCGTAGGACTTAATCCAATACCCGCATGGACTGGAGCAGTCCTAATTTTTACATGTTTATTCCAATTTGGAGCAGCCCTTTTTGTTAATCGCCAATATGACGAAACGCTTTGGCGAGCTTTCTTCTATGTACCTTGGTATCCACTGTTCTTTTACGTTGTAAACGCTTTAACAGTGGTTTTGACAGCACCGAAAGGGCTAATGGGAAGCTTAAATAATGTGGGGAAGTGGCAAAGCCCCGCAAGAAAACCAGTGAAGCCTCTTGTACAAGAGTAAATATTTGGATACGTTAATAAAACAAGTCACTCCATGAATAGTAGTAGCTTGGATTTCAAAACAGTGTCACTACATTGGCTATCCCATCGGCTCCATAGCTACTGCTTCAAACTACAAACATATAGCGTATACCAAGAAACATGAAGAACTCAGAGTCTAATGTTACACACTGAATTTCAGGATCATTAACATCCCCTTTTTGACTAAAATAACCTTGTCTGTAGTATTCCATAGAATAGTCAAAACACAACGGAACAGCTCGACAGGGTTTTAAAAGTTTCGGCAAGTGGAAAGCTTCCGCAAAGTACACGCGTATTCTTGCATATAGATACCCGGTCATCAATGTTAAAATACATTTCATCCGGACTCACAGGAGGGGTGTCATGAAGACAAAATCTTTGAAGCTAAAGCTTTCGCTAACTATAGTAGCAACGGCACTTATCCCGTTATTGCTTCTTGGTATTGTTGTAGCCTACCGCACTACTGGAAACATTCGGTCCTTAGTAAGCGAACAGTTGCAGACTCAAAACGCAGCAGATGCTTCTAGTATTCTTGCGTTTAACGATATTCATGGTTATTTAGCTTCTTATTTAGCTTCTAGCGATAGCGTAATAAGCTTGGCAGAAAGCGGCGACTCCACTATTCTTCAACAAGTGCTGGCCATGTTCGATACGGCTCTGAAAGAATATCCATCCACAATGAACGTCTACGTCGGTACTAAAGATGGACTCATGTTCATACGACCTGAGCAGGAACTACCAGCCGATTTCGACCCGCGCACCAGACCTTGGTATGAAGAAGCCATTGCAAATCCGAGCAGCTACATCGTAACAGAACCCTACAAAGACGCAGGCTCTGGAAAAACGATTATTTCAGTAGCTAAGGCAATCTCGTCTAACAGCGAATATGTAGGGGCAATAGGCATTGACTTCGAAATCAACACGGTTGTAGAAGAGATCTTTGGTGACACAGATGACACCCAGAAATACTTGATAAATGGAAGCGGCACAGTTCTGCTAGCCAGTAAGAATGCCTCCATAAAAGCTGACACTGACTTGAATACTGAAAACTTATTCAAACAGGTTCAAGAAGCCTCTTCCAAGGGAGGATTGTTCGAGTTTTCATACAAAGGCAACAACAATTACGCGTTGGCAATGCAACTACCCAATGGTTGGTATTTTCTTTCTCTAGTACCTAGCACAGTGGTATCTCAGCCCATAAGCTCCATAATATTCACAACGTTAGGAATTGGTGCTCTTGCTCTCATCTTTGCAATTCTGTTAGGATTCATATTAACCCAGAACATGCTCATTAAGCCAATCGAAAAACTTAGAACAAGCATATCTGCAGTCGCAAAAGGAGATTTGGCGTCAACAGTTGAAGTAAATAGCAAAGACGAAATCGGACAAATGGCACAAGATATCAACACCATGATTCAGGCGTTGAACGAAATAATGGCTACTAGCGCTGAAGCTGCAAGAAAGTTATCAAACGCTGCAACGAACTTAGCAGCTCTGACAGAAGAAACTAGCGCTTCGGTAGAAGAAGTCACAGCACAGTCAGGTGAAGTTGCAACAAATGCTGAAGCCACCTACAGAGCCATTGAAGACTTTACCGGAGGCGTGGATCAAGTTTCTAGAACAGCCCAAAGCATAGCTTCAGATGCTCAGAATCTTGCGCAGCAAACAGGTAATATTAGACAGTCAGCTGAAGAAGGCCAAACACGCATTGCCCAAGTAGTAGAGAACTCTGAAAAGGCGTTCCAAAATACAGACAAAACAGATAGAACCATGCAGAAACTAACAGAAGATGCCAAGAGTATTAGCTCAATTGTAGAGACCATAAATCAAATTGCGGAGCAGACAAATCTACTTGCGTTAAACGCTGCCATCGAAGCCGCTAGAGCTGGAGAAGCTGGAAAAGGTTTTGCAGTAGTCGCAGATGAGATAAGAAAACTAGCAGAGAAAAGCCAACAAGCAACCGAGAACATTGCCCACATACTGGACATCATTCAGAAGAGAATTTCAGCAGTAAGCGTTTCTGTTGGTGAAAACCTTTCATCTGTACAGGAAGCCGTACAAAGAGCAAGAGAAACACAACAGCAATTCTCTACTATTCTTCAAGAAGTAATAAAAGTAGCATCCACAGCAGAAAGCTTTGCTGCAAGTGCGGAAGAACTTGGTGCGTCTACGGAAGAACTAAATGCTGCAGTTGACACAGCCATTAAGCCAGTGCAAACAATTGCTGACCAAGTACACCAAATCAGTGAAGTTTTGAAACAGCAATCTCAGGCAGTATATCAAGTAGCTCAAGAGGCATCCTCTATTGAAGAATTAGCAAACCAGCTAAGGCAAATAACGGAAAGGTTCAGGCTACAGTAAGCATAACTTTAGCAATTGCATGCAAAGAAGGGGCAGCGTTCCTGCCCCTTCTTTTTTGTTGTCCATGTTCTTTTCTTCATTTCCGTATTAGACTTTTTATTATGTATGCAGGAGGTGGGAGGTTTTGGGCATTGGCTTTTGCATAAAACCAGCAGGCGATTCTGCGCTTCGAGTGCAACTAGGCAAAGAAATTTCACCAGAATTAAATGCTAAAGTTAGAGCGCTCAACGTAGCACTGCAGCATAACCCCATTGAAGGCATCATTGAAACTGTGCCAGCGTATTGCTCACTGCTGGTGTGTTTTGATCCTCTTAAGTTGGAACCGGCAACGCTTGAGAAATACCTTGAAAGAGCTATGGAAAGTACCTGTGAGGGAAACATTTCACAGCCAACAGTGACTGTGATACCAGTATGCTATGGCGGCGATCTTGGACCAGACCTTGAGTTTGTTTCTGCTTACTGCAAGCTTGACCCCGAAGAGGTCATAGCACTGCACAGTGCACCGAACTATCTCATTTACATGCTGGGTTTCACTCCCGGCTTTCCATACTTAGGAGGTATGGATCCTCGCATTGCCACACCACGTTTGGAGAATCCAAGAACCAAAATCCCTGCTGGCTCCGTTGGCATAGCAGGAGAACAAACTGGTATCTATCCTGNNNCGTAAACATATATGATCCCTTTAGAACCCCGCCAGTACTGTTCAGCGCTGGCAATTACATAAGATTCCAAGCTATTACAGCTGAACAGTACCAAACCATTAAAGAACAGGCCAAAATCGGTGCTTACAAAGTTCGAACATATAACCTTGAAGAGGAGAAAGGTATGTTGTGACAAATGCCTACGTTTTTTGAAGTTGTTTCACCGGGTTTTCTAACCACTGTACAAGACAGTGGCCGTTTTGGTTACCGAAGCATTGGCATGCCCGTTACAGGAGCTTTGGACCAGTACAGCTATAAAGTATCAAGCTTACTCGTCGGCAACGATGAAAGCGCTGCCTGTTTGGAAATTACTTTACTAGGACCCACTCTTAAGGTACATGGCTCAGCCATCATTGCTTTAACTGGTGCAGTGTTTCAAGCTACATTAAATGAACAGCTCTTACCACAGTGGCAGGCAGTCGAAGTTAAAGAGAACGACATCATTACAATATCGGGAGCAAAAGTCGGTGCGAGAGGGTACCTGGCAGTAGCTGGGGGATTTGACGTGCCCATGGTAATGGGTAGCAGGTCTACCTACATCCGTGGTAAGATTGGTGGCTTTCAAGGAAGACCGCTCCAAAGAGGGGACAAACTGGAAATTGGCTCGCCTTCAAAAGAACCATCGCAGTATGTAGGCAAGCTTATTCCCATCGAGTACGTTCCAAAGTACGTTATAAACGCTGATAATGACATCATCACATTACGCGTTATCATGGGACCACAAGATGATTACTTTTCCAAAAAAGGAGTGCAGAATTTCCTCAATAGCACGTACATAATTACTGCCGAGTCTGACCGCATGGGCTACCGCTTGGAAGGCGAACGTGTAGAACATATCAGCAAAAACCGCACCCAGATCATATCCGACGGCATTCCACTTGGCGCTGTGCAAATACCAGGGGATGGCATGCCCATTATCATGCTCGCTGACGGACAAACCTCTGGAGGTTACCCCAAGGTAGCCACAGTCTGCTCAGCTGATCTTCCCCTTTTAGCTCAAGGTAAGCCAGGAAACAAAGTTCAGTTTGTGGCAATCACAAGAGAAGAAGCCGTTTATCTTCTAAAAGAGCAAGAAGATAGACTTCACAAGCTCTGGCTTGTGCTTAGCCCTAATGCTTCCGCTACTGCCAAGCATTTCCGTGTGGCAGTGGGCAATCGGTATTTCGATGTATGGGTGGAAAAACGCTAAGTAATGAAAGGAGGAACAGCTAATGCCACTCAAGGTTGATTTAAATGCCGATATGGGAGAAAGCTTTGGCGCCTATAAGCTGGGATTGGATGGAGAACTATTAAACCTTGTAACTTCTGCTAACATAGCGTGCGGGTTCCATGCAGGCGACTACATGGTCATGCAAAAAACAGTAAGCATGGCAGCTTCTAAGAATGTGGCAGTTGGAGCCCATCCTGGTTTTCCAGATCTTCAAGGGTTCGGACGCCGTAACATGCAACTTACACCTGAAGAAGTTAGAAACTTAGTCATCTACCAAATTGGAGCACTGCAAGCTTTTGCAAGAGCTGAAGGTACGGAGCTGAAACACGTAAAATCTCACGGAGCACTTTATAACATGGCAGCAGTAAATTATGAGCTCGCAAAAGCTATTGCCGAAGCTGTAAAAAAGGCAGTACCTGACGCCATTTTGCTTGCTTTGGCAAATTCAGAAATGGTTAAAGCAGCTAACGATGTAGGCGTTAAGGTGGCACAAGAAGTGTTCGCAGACCGTGCCTACAATGAAGATGGCACATTGGTGTCCCGTTCCATGCCGGGTGCAGTCATAGACGACCCATTGCAAGCCACAGAGCGTGCATTAAGAATGGTTTTAGAAGGCAAAGTAACAGCCATAAATGGCAAAGAAGTACCCATTGTTGCACACAGTATTTGTGTTCACGGTGACAACCCGAAGGCCGTAGAACTGGCTTCAAGCATACGTAAGGAACTGGAGAAAGCCCACGTAGAAGTGGTAGAGCTAACCTACGTGCTAAAAGCGGCATATTCGTAACAACCAAAATA